>NZ_JANJFJ010000024.1:0-26712 GCF_024626565.1 Microbacterium sp. zg.Y909 | reverse complement strand
GACTCGGCCTTCTTCTGGTCGAACCGGGCCGGGTTGGGGTTGACGTCGACGATGTCGAAGGCGGCGATGAACTCCTCGAGGGAGAACACGTCGCGGTCGTGCGACAGCGACCATCCGAGCAGGGCGAGGTAGTTGAGCAGGCCCTCATGGATGAAGCCCTTCTCCCGCTGCAGGAAGAGGTCGGCCTTCGGGTCGCGCTTGGAGAGCTTCTTGTTGCCCACCTCGCCGAGGACGAGCGGCATGTGGCCGAACCGGGGCACGAAGGTGGTGACGCCGGCATCGATCAGCGCGGCGTACAGCGCCAGCTGACGGGCGGTGGACGGCATGAGATCCTCACCGCGGATGACGTGGGTGATGCCCATGAGGGCGTCGTCGACCGGGTTGGTGAACGTGTACAGCGGCTGCCCACCCGCCCGCACGACGACGAAGTCGGGGAACGACCCGGCGGGGAAGGTCACCTCGCCGCGGATGAGGTCCACGTAGGTGACGTCCTCGTCGGGCACCCGCAGACGCCACGCGGGCTCGCGGCCCTCGGCGCGGAAGGCTGCCTTCTGCTCGTCTGTGAGGTGGCGGTCGAAGTTGTCGTAGCCGAGCTGCTTGGCGCGGCCGTTGGCCTCGTTGCGGGCGTCGATCTCCTCCGCGGTGGAGTACGACTCGTAGACGGCTCCCGCATCGATGAGCTGCTGCAGCACGCCGGCGTAGATGTCGCCGCGCTGGGACTGCCGGTACGGAGCGTGCGGACCGCCCTTCTCCACACCCTCGTCCCAGTCGATCTCGAGCCAGGTCAGCGCGTCGACGAGCTGGCGGTAGCTCTCCTCGCTGTCGCGGGCGGCGTCGGTGTCTTCCACGCGGAAGATCATCTTGCCGCCGGTGTGACGCGCGTAGCCCCAGTTGTAGAGGGCGGTGCGCACCATGCCGACGTGCGGAAGACCCGTCGGCGAGGGGCAGAAGCGGACGCGGACGTCGGAGCCGGAGGCGGTCGTGGTCAGGGGGTGCGGTGCAGATGACATCCCGCCCAGTCTAGTTCGCGCGGCCCTCCCGAACGGGCGGCTGCCGAGCCGTTCCGACAGAGGTCCGCCCGGCATCCGGGGTCAGCGCCGCGCGTAGGGCGACAGCACGGTGACCGCCGTGACGATCACCAGCGCGACGAGCGCGAGCCCGCCATAGCCGATCCAGCCCAGCACGATGCCGGCGAGCACGGCGCCGACGGCGGCGGAGAACGTCATGATGGTGTCGCTGCGTCCCTGCCGGCGCGGTCGCATCGCGGTGAGCGTGCTCTCGGTCAGCAGCGCCGCCCCGCTGACGGTCGCCGCGCTCCAGCCGAGCCCCAGCAGGAACAGCGCCACGAGGATCGCGACCTGAGACTGCGGGGCGACGGCAGCCGTCACGAGCGAGGCCGCGAGAATGCCCTGCCCGAGGAGGATCGTCGGGATCCGCCCCCAGCGGTCGGCCAGGATGCCGAAGACCGGCGACAGCCCATACATGCCGAACACGTGCAGGGCGATCGTGACGCCGACGATCGTGGTGACATGCGCGGGATCGAGGTGGGCGAGGTGCACGGGCGTCATCGCCATGACCGAGGCCATGACGACGTGCGAGCCGGCGACGGCGAAGATCGCGTATCGGGCGGCGAGCGGCCGGTCGGTCTCGACGATGTGCTCCCGGGCGGCATCGCCGCTCCGGGCGAGTCGTTGCGCCGTCAGCAGCGGGTCCGGGCGCAGCGCCGTCAGATACAGAATGCACGCCGCGACCTGCGCGACGAGCGAGAACGCGTACGAGCCGGTGAGCGGCGGCATCCCGAGCGCCTGCCCGACCACCTCGCCCGGCGTCAGCATGAGCGGCCCGATGACACCCCCGACGGTCGTCGCCCACACGACGGTGCCGAGGTCGCGCCCGCGGCGACCGGATGCCGCGAGGTCGGTCGCGGCGAAGCGGGACTGCAGGTTGCCGGCGTTGCCGGCGCCGATCAGCACGACCCCGGCCAGCAGCAGCGGGAAGGATCGGACTGCGGCAGCGGTGATGACGGTGGCGATGCCGATGAGGGCGAGCAGGTTGCCGAGCGTCAGCGCGACGCGACGCCCACGCCGGCCCGCGAGCCGCGCGAGCGGGATCGCGCAGAGCGCGGCGCCCAGGGTCACCGAGGCTGTCGCGAGCCCGGAGAGGGAGTCATCGCCGGACAGCTCGGCTGCCAGCAGGGCTCCGAGCGACACCGTCGCCCCGAACGCGATGCCGCCGAGCACCTGCCCGGCCGCGAGGACGGTGACGGTGCGGCGTTGCAGGCCGGCGACAGCGGCCGGCGTCGTGACAGCGGTGCTGTCAGGCATCGCGCACGGTGTTGCGCAACGTCCCCAGTCCGGTGATCTCGACCTCGACGGTGTCCCCCGCCGTGAACGGTCCGACCCCCGCCGGTGTTCCGGTGAGGATGACGTCTCCTGGCAGCAGCGTGAAGGCCGCCGAGGCGTAGGCGATGACGTCGGCCACGGAGTGGACCATGTCGGCGATGGCGCCGTCCTGGCGCACCTCGCCGTTCACCCGCGTGACCACCCGGGCGTCGCCCGCCGGGTCGAAGTCGGTCTCGATCGCGGGACCCAGCGGGCAGAAGGTGTCGAAGCCCTTGGCCCGTGCCCACTGGCCGTCGGAGCGCTGCAGGTCGCGCGCGGTGACGTCGTTGGCGATCGTGTATCCGAAGACGTAGTCGAGCGCCTTCTCTGCGGGGACGTTTTTCGCCACCCGCCCGATCACGGCCGCCAGCTCGCCCTCGTAGTCTGTCTGCTGGGACTGCGTGGGGCGCACGATCGTGTCGCCGGGGCCGATGACGGAAGTGTTCGGCTTGAAGAACAGCAGCGGCGCAGCAGGCGCCTCGCCGCCCATCTCGGCGGCGTGGTCCCGGTAGTTCTTTCCGACGCAGACGATCTTGGACCGCGGGATGACCGGGGCAAGGAGCGTGACCTCTCCGAGGGGCACCCGCTGACCGGTCGTCTCGAAGCCGGCGAACAGCGGATCGCCGGCTAGGACGACGAGATCGGTGTCGTCGACGATGCCGAACGAGATGACGTCCTGATGACTGAAGCGCGCGATTCTCACCGCATCACCCTATCGAGCGGGCGCTCGTCAGGCATCCAGGCGCACCAGCCAGCCGTGGCGGTCCTCGGCCCGGCCGTACTGGATGTCGGTCAGCTCCTGACGCAGCGACAGCGCGAGCTCGCCCACGGGCTGCTCGTCGATGAAGTCGGCGCCCTTCAGCCACCCGATCGGCGCCACCACGGCGGCGGTGCCGCACGCGAACACCTCGACGATGTCACCGGATGCCACGCCCTGGCGCCACTCGTCGATCGAAACGTGCCGCCCCTCCACCGTGTGACCGCGGTCGGCCGCCAGCTGCAGCAGGGAGTCGCGGGTGATGCCCTCGAGGATCGACGGCGACTGGGGCGTCACGATCGTGCCGTCCTTGTAGACGAACACGATGTTCATGCCGCCGAGCTCCTCGACGTTTCGGTCCGCGTCGAGGAAGACGACCTGGTCGCAGCCCTCTTCGTGCGCCTGCGCCTGCGGCAGCAGGCTGGCGGCGGAGTTGCCGCCGGTCTTGGCCGCTCCGGTGCCGCCCTTGCCGGCGCGGGCGTAGTCCTCGCTCAGCCAGATGGACACCGGCTTCGCGCCGCCCTTGAAGTAGGCGGCCACGGGGCTGGCGATGAGGTAGTACGCCACCTTGTTGGCGGGGCGGACGCCCAGGAACGCCTCCTTGGCGAACATGAACGGCCGCAGGTACAGGCTCTGGTCCTCGCCGGTGGGCACCCAGTCGCCGTCGACCGCGATCAGTTCGCGCAGCGACTGAAGGAAGTACTCGACGGGCAGTTCCGGCAGGGCCAGACGCCGTGCGCTGCGCTGCAGCCGCAGGGCGTTCTGCTCGGGGCGGAACGTGTGGATCGACCCATCGGCGTGACGGTAGGCCTTGATGCCCTCGAAGACCTCCTGGCCGTAGTGCAGCACGGCCGCGGCGGGGTCCAGCGAGATGGGCCCGTAGGGCTGCACGCGCGGACGGTGCCAGCCGCCCCGGACCGACCAGCAGATGTCGACCATGTGGTCGGTGAACACGGTGCCGAACGCGGGATCCCGCAGGATCTCCTCGCGCTGGGCGGGCGTCTTGGCCGCGAGGTTGCGGGTGTGCGCGAACTCGAGGGGCGCGAGTCCGGCGTCGGGGTCGAGAAGGGTCATGTCAGTCCTGTCGCGTGGGGCGCCTGCGGCGCCGATGTCAGCGTACGCCCGCAGTCAGGCGAGACGGGCGGCGATCGCGTCGCCGATCTGCGCCGTGGTGCGGGCGCTGCCGTCCCGTGCCGCGATGTCGTCCTCGGCCGCGCGGGTGACGCGCTGCGCTTCGTCCGTGAGCCCGAGGTGATCGAGCAGGAGGGCGACGGAGAGGATCGCGGCCGTGGGATCGGCCTTCTGCTGTCCTGCGATGTCCGGCGCCGAGCCGTGCACGGGCTCGAACATCGAGGGGAAGGCGCCGTCGGGGTTGATGTTCCCCGAAGCCGCCAAGCCGATGCCGCCGGTGACGGCGCCGGCCAAGTCGGTGAGGATGTCACCGAAGAGGTTGTCGGTGACGATCACGTCGAAGCGATCCGGGTTCGTGACCAGGAAGATCGTCGCCGCGTCGACGTGCAGATAGTCTACGGCGACATCGGGGTGGTCCGCGGCGACGGCATCGACGATGCGCTTCCACATGCCGCCGGCGTGCACCAGCACGTTGGTCTTGTGCACGAGGGTGAGCTTCTTGCGCCGACGCTCAGCCAGGTCGAAGGCGTAGCGGACGACCCGTTCCACCCCGTAGGCGGTGTTGACGCTCGTCTCGTTGGCCACTTCGTGCGGGGTTCCGGTGCGGATCGACCCGCCGTTGCCCACGTACGGTCCTTCGGTCCCCTCGCGCACGACCACGAAGTCGATGTCGCCGGGGTGTGCCAGTGGGCCGGCGGCCCCGGGATAGAGCTTGGAGGGGCGCAGGTTCACGTAGTGGTCCAGCGCGAAGCGCAGCTTCAGCAGCAGACCGCGCTCGATGTTGGCGTCCTTCAGCCGCGGGTCGCCGGGCACTCCCCCGACGGCGCCCAGAAGGATCGCGTCGTGCCCCGCGACAGCGGCGAGGTCGTCGTCGGTGAGGGTGTCGCCGGTCTCGAGGTACCGACCGGCCCCGAGCGAGAAGCGGGTCGATTCGAACGTCGCCTCGGAGCCTGCCGTCGCTGCCGCGAGCACCTTCTCGGCCTCGGCGATGACCTCCGGCCCGATGCCGTCACCGGGGATGACGGCGAGCTTGACGACGCGCGACATGACACTCCTTGATGTGGGCCGCGCCCCAGCTCAGTCGGCGACGTGTTCGGGCGCGGCGCGGGATGATCCCAGGGTAGTGGCCGCGATGACCGCTGCGACGACGACGAGCCCGGCGCCGATGAGGGCGGTGACACCGACCCCCGCGTCGAACGCGTGGGCGGCGCTGGAGTGTAGGGCCTCGGCCACCGCGGGATCCAGCCCGCGCGCAGCGGTCATGGCGCCGGCGAGGGTCTCGCGCGCGGCGTCGGCCGCGGCGGCCGGGAGCCTCTCGGGGACCACGATCCCGCTTCGGTACATTGCGGTGAGGATGCCGCCGAGCACGGCGGTGCCCAGCACCGCTCCGAGCTCGTACGCCGTCTCGGACACCGCGCTCGCGGCGCCCGCCTTCGCCGGCGGGACGCTGGCGAGGATGAGGTCGTTCGAGACCGTCTCGGCCGCCCCGATGCCGATGCCGAGCAGGACGAACGCGAGGATGAGCGGCAGCAGCGCGTCGGGGTCGGCGGTGAGGGCGACGGTGACGTAGCCCGCCACCGAGAACAGCAGCGCGACACTCACCACGATGCGGGGGTCCGCCCGCTTGGCGATCGGCACGATCAGCAGCCCGGCGGCGATCATGGCGGCCATGCCGGGCACCAGGGCGAGCCCGGCATCCATCGGAGACAGCCCCACGATGAGCTGCAGATGCTGCGAGATGAAGAAGAGGAAGCCGACGAGGGCCACCACGCTCAGCAGGTTGACCAGCAGCGCGCCGCTGAACGTGCCACGCGAGAACAGCCGCATGTCGAGCATCGGCGACGATGACCGAAGCTGGCGGCGCACGAACAGCGCGCCGAAGGTGACGCCCGCGATCAGCAGCACGAGCGGCAGCCCACCCGGGCCGTGCACGGCGAACTCCTTGATCGCGTAGACGATGGGCACCATGGTCGCCAGCGACAGCAGGATGCTGAGCGGGTCGATGCGCCCGGGCCGGGGGTCGCGACTCTCCGGCACGAGCAGCGGGGCGAGCACGAGCAGCGGAACGAGCACCGGCACCGACATGAGGAAGACCGAACCCCACGGGAAGTACTCGAGCAGCAGGCCGCCCACGATGGGGCCGAGCGCCGCGCCGGCGGAGAACATCGACGCCCACACGGCGATCGCGAAGCGCCGCTGGTTGCGATCGGTGAAGATGCTGCGCAGCAGCGAGAGCGTCGACGGCATGAGCATGGCGCCGAACACTCCCATGCCGGCGCGTGCGGCGATCAGCAGCACGGCCGTCGGGGCGAAGGCGGCGGCGACCGACACCGCGGCGAATCCGGTGGCGCCGATCAGCAGCATCCGTCGGCGCCCGAAGCGGTCGCCGAGGGTTCCCATCGTCACCAAGAGGCCGGCGAGGACCAGCGGATAGGCGTCGATGATCCAGAGCTGCTCGGCGCTCGTCGGCGCGAGGTCGCGGGCGATGTCGGGCAGCGCGAAGCTCAGCACCGTGTTGTCCACGGAGACGAGCAGCACCGGCAGCATCAGCACGACCAGCGCCGCCCAGCCGCGCCAGCCGACGCGTCTGCCCTGGCTGTCGGCGAGGCGGATCTCTTCTGTCAGCGTCATCATGATTGTTTACCGTCCAGCCGGTATAGTAACAGGATGACCAACCCGCCGTCGATACGATCTTGCGCATGAGTCGTCCCCCGCTTGCCCGCGAGAAGGTGCTCGACGCTTTCGAGGCGATTCTGATCGATGAGGGTGAGCGTCCCGCCACGATCGAGGCGACCGCCCAGGCCGCCGGGGTCTCCAAAGGCGGGCTGCTCTATCACTTCGGCACCAAGGAGGCGCTGGAGACGGCGCTTCTCGAGCGGCTGCGCGCGCTCGTCGACGCCGACGTCGCCGCCATGGCGGCCGCCCCCGACGGGCCGGTGGCGTACTTCCTGCGCTCGTCGGCCATGGACAACGATCCTCTCGACCGCGCCCTGCTCGCGGCATCGCGGCTGGCCCAGGGCGGCAATGCGACCGCGGGCGACGCGCTGCGCACCATCCGCGACGACTGGGCGACGGTGCTGCGTCCGCACGTGCGCGACGAGACGGCGCTGGACCTCGTGATGCTCGTCAGCGACGGGCTCTACTTCAACAACGCCCTCGCCGGCGGCTCCGTGCCGGGTCCGTTGCCCCGCGGCGCCGCGATGGACGCGCTCATCGCGCTGGTCGAAGAGGCGACGCTCAGGACTCGGTGATCTCGATCTGACGGAACAGATCGGCGTGGATCGCCGAGCCGACGGCGTCGAGCACCTCGTCGGCCACCGGCGAATCGACCGTCAGCACCGACAGCGCCTGGCCGCCGGCCGTACGCCGGGCGATCTGCATGCCGGCGATGTTGATGCCGGCCTCGCCGAACTTCTGGCCGTACACCGCGACGATGCCGGGACGATCGGTGTAGAGCATGACGACGTGGTGACGCTCGATGGGCAGCTCCACCGCGTAGTCGTTGATGCCTACCAGCTTCTCGATCTGCTTCGTGCCGGTGAGAGTGCCGGAGACCGACAGCTGCGAGCCGTCCGAAAGCGCGCCGCGCAGCGTGATGACGTTGCGGTACTCGTCGGACTGGTCGTCGACGATCAGACGGGCCTCGACGCCACGCTGCTCAGCCAGCAGCGGCGCGTTCACGTACGACACGCTCTCGCTCACGATGTTGGTGAACACTCCCTTGAGCGCCGCGAGCTTCAGCACGCTGACGTCGTACTGGCTGAGTTCGCCGTGCACCTCGACGTCGAGGCTCGTCAACGGAGAGTGGGCCAGGGCGCTGAAGATCTGACCCAGCTTCTCGACCAGCGGGATGCCAGGGCGGACGTACGGATCGATGACGCCGCCGGCGACGTTGACCGCGTCGGGCACCAGCTCACCGCCGAGGGCGAGGCGCACGGACTTCGCGACCGAGACACCGGCCTTCTCCTGTGCCTCGTCGGTCGATGCGCCCAGGTGCGGCGTGACGACAACGTTCGGCAGGTCCAGCAGGCGGCGCGCGGTCCCGCCCTCTGCGGGCGGCTCCGAGGTGAAGACGTCGAGGCCCGCGCCGGCGATCTCGCCGGTCGTCAGGGCTGTGTACAGTGCCTCTTCGTCGATGAGTCCGCCGCGTGCCACGTTCACGATGTAGGCGGTGGGCTTCATGAGGCGGAACTGCTCGGTTGAGATCATGCCGCTCGTCTCGGCGGTCTTCGGCATGTGGATGCTGATGAAGTCGGACTGCTGCAGCAGGTCGTCCAGCGACAGCAGCTGCACCCCGAGGTGCTGTGCACGGGCGCTCGTGACGTACGGGTCATAGGCGACGACGTTCATGCCGAACGCCTGCAGCCGCGCCGCGATGAGCGCGCCGATGCGGCCGAGCCCGATGATGCCCACGGTCTTCTCGAACAGCTCGACACCGGTGTACGCGCTGCGCTTCCACTGGCCGGCTGCGAGCGAGGCGTGTGCGGCGGGGATGCGGCGCGCCAGGCTCAGGATGTGGCCGATGGTGAGCTCGGCTGCGGAGATGATGTTCGACGTCGGGGCGTTGACGACCATCACCCCGGCGGTTGTCGCCGCCTTGATGTCGACGTTGTCGAGACCTACTCCCGCACGGGCGATCACCTGCAGCGACGGGGCGGCGGCGATGGCCTCGGCATCCATCTTGGTCGCCGAGCGGATGAGCACGGCGTGCGCGTCGGCGAGGGCGGGGAGCAGGGCTGCGCGGTCGGCGCCGTCGACGTATCGCACATCGAAGTCGGGCCCGAGGGCGTCGATCGTGGCGGGAGAGAGTTCTTCGGCGATGAGCACGACGGGCTGAGGCACGCTGGATCCTTCGGGGCGGCAGCGCACGCGATCGCGTGCACCGCGACTGAGGGGAAGCCCGCCACAGCACGTGGACGGGGCGCGTTCAGCCTATCGCGAGCGCATCGGCGGTCCTGACAGTGTGACGCGGCAGGACTCAGGCGCCGTAGAGCGAGGGCGCTGCCGCGGCGTATGCGAGCACGTCGAGCCAGAACGCCGCCACGAACGCCAGCCCGGTCAGCATGACGGCCACGAACGGCAGCGCGCGGCGGCGCCAGCCGATCGCGAAGGCGATCGCGAAGACGGCAGGCGGGAAGATCACCGGCAGGAGCAGCACGAACCAGCCGTAGCCGGTGAGACCCTCCACTCCCCCGGCCTGCTGGAGAAGGAACCCCAGAGCCGTCCAGAACACGAACGCGTAGAGCAGCAGGAAGGCACCGGCGACCACCGCGATCAGCCATCTCGGCAGCGCCGTGCGCCGGGGGCCGGCGGCCGCGGCGGCGGTCACAGCGTCACCCCGGCGAGGACGAAGGGCCACGGCACCAGCAGCACCGCTCCCGCGGCGAGCAGGGACAGGCGCACCCAGGTGCGCGACGACCGCGTGAGCAGGAACACCGTGGCGAACCAGATCGGCGGAGCCAGCACCGCCATCCACATCGTCACCTGGAAGGCGACGGGGTCGAGGAACAGCTGGGCGATCAGCTGCAGTCGCCCCGCGCCGAGCAGCCAGCCGAGCGACAGCAGCAGGTACACGCCCGCGAACACCCCGACGCCCACGAGGGCGGCGTTGCTCATGCCGGGTGCCGGAGCAGCACCATCGACGAGGGGCTCGTCGCTCGCGACATCCGCACCGCCAGACCCTTCGAGCCTCTCGCTTCCGCGACCGACGGCGCGGTAGCCCTCGGGCAGGGAGGCCGCTGCGGCCGGATTCACGGCGAGGGTGGGATCGTCGTCCCCCTCCCACGCGAGCGCGTCGTCGTCGGGTCGGGCCATGCCCCCAGGGTAGCCCGTGACCGGGCCCATCGAAGGATGCCGCACCTTCACGCTCGACGTCGGGCGCGACGCAGCCACTGCTCGACGCCGGCGACGTGCGCGGTGGCCAGGGACGAGGCCAGTTCCACGTCGTGTGTGGCGATCGCCTCGGCGATGGCGGCATGTTCGCGCAGGGTGCGCTCCACCGCCCCCGCCTCGGTGAGCCCACGCCATACCCGGGCGCGCACGGTCTGGCTGGTGAGACTCTCGACGAGACTCGCAAGATAGTGGTTGCCGCCCAGCGCGACGATGGCGCCGTGGAAGCGCAGGTCGTGCTCGACCAGCGTCTCGATGTCGGTGTCGGCGTCGACGGTGAGCAGCTCGGCCTCGAGCCGGGCGATGTCGGCCTCGTCGGCACGCTGGGCTGCGGCGCCTGTGGCGTGCGCTTCGAGCACGCGCCGAACCTGGAAGATCTCCAGCAGCGACGCGTCGTCGTGCATGTCCATGACGAAGGAGGTCGCCTCCAGCAGCAGGCTCGGATCCAGGCTCGTGACATACGTGCCGTCGCCGCGGCGCACGTCGAGCACGCGGATCACCTCGAGCGCCTTCACCGCCTCGCGCATCGAATTGCGAGAGAGGCCGAGGCGCTCCGACAGCTCCTTTTCGGGAGGGAGACGGTCACCCGGAGCGAGCTCCCCCGAAACGATCATCGCCTTGATCTTCTCGATCGCCTCGTCTGTCACGGCCATGACACCCATCGTACGGGCGCAGCCCTAGACATCCCATGTCCGCCGCCGATCCGGGATACTGGCGGGATGCGCGTTCTCGACAGCCACCTGCACCTTTGGGATCCGGCGGTTCTGCGCTATGGGTGGCTCGAGGGCCGGCTCCTCGGACGTTTCAGTGTGGAAGAGCGTCGGGCGGCTCTCCTCGAAGCTCCCCCCGCCCGCCGATCGGCAGTGTTCGTGCAGGCCGAGTGCGCCCCGGCGGACAGTCTGGCCGAGGTCGATTGGGTGTCGGGTCTCGCGGCGGATGCGGGGGTGCGCGGCATCGTCGCCCATCTGCCGATGGAGGACCACGAAGCCTCGCGGGAAGGGCTGAGCGCACTGCGGGGGCGCCGGCTCGTCGTCGGCGTGCGCCGTCTGCTGCAGGACGAGCCCGGAGGGCTGGCGACCTCGCCGGAGTTCGTGGTGTCTGCGGGCGCGGTCGCCGAGGCGGGCCTCGCTTTCGACGCCTGCGTCCGGCACCCGCAGCTGACCGACGTCGCCGCGCTCGCGGAGGCCGTTCCCGAGCTGACCGTCGTGCTGGACCACCTCGGCAAGCCCGACGTCTCGGCCCCGCCGACCGCAAGGTGGAGGGCCGACCTGCAGCGGCTGGCGGACCGGCCGGGCACCGCCTGCAAGCTCTCCGGGCTGCCCGCGGAGTGCTCGACCGACTGGACGGCGGCCCAGCTCACCCCGTTCCTCGATGCCGCGCTGGCCGCGTTCGGCCCCGAGCGACTGCTCTTCGGAGGCGACTGGCCCGTCTCGTGGCCCTACGCGCGGTGGGAGCGATTCGTCACAGAGTGGGCACAAGACGCCGCCCCCGGCCACGTCGACGACATCCTCTGGGCCAACACCGAGCGGATCTACCGCCTGGCCTGAGTGGGCACGCCGGACGTAGGCGCGGGCCCCACAGCCCGTCTGCCGCGGGCGGATCAGCCCCGCGGCGCGCGTGCCGCAGCGACGGCGGCGGCAACGACCGTCGCGTCGGTGACGTCGTGACCGGCCGTGCCGCCTCCGGGACCCGCCGATGCGCCCAGGCCCGCGCGAGCGCGGGCAGACAGATGCACGGCGTCGACACCGGATGCCAGGATCGCGGGAATGTCGGCAGGGGGCACTCCCCCGCCCGCCATGACCTCCAAGGCGCCACCGACGCGAGTCACGTAGGCCGCGAGCCGCTCGACACCGTCGATGCTGCGCAGCGCGCCACCCGAGGTGAGCACCCGGTCGACCCCTTCGGCCAGCAGCGCATCGAGCACCTCGTCCGGGTGCGCACTGGCATCGATCGCGCGGTGAAACGTCACCGTCGCGTCGCCCGCCGCCGCACGCCAACGCTGCAGCGCCGCGCGGTCGACGAGTCCCGCCTCGTCCAGGGCCCCCACCACGACGCCGCCCGCACCGCAGGCGACGATCGCGCGCACATCGGCAGCCACCACGGCGATCTCGTCGGCGTCGTACACGAACCCTCCGCCGCGGGGCCGTACCAGGACGTTCACCCGCTCACCGCCGACCGCGTCGCACACCGCCTCCACCAGGGCGAGCGACGGCGTGAGCCCGCCGACCTCGAGGGCCTGGCAGAGCTCCAGCCGATCCGCGCCGGCGGCAATCGCGCTGCGGGCGCCGGCAGCGCTCTGCACGGCGATCTCGACCGCAGCGGTCTCGAAAGCGGCGGTCACGAGGTCACCGTGAGGGCGACGGCGGCCTCGCCGCGCAGGGCGTCGGGCACGATGGCATCCACCCGCCCGTCGGCACGCTGGTCCACGGCCACCTCGGTGCCGTCGGCCCACCGCGCGTGGCCGGACGACAGCTCGGCAGGCAGGTCGATGCTGCCCGCGGACGGGTCCAGTGCGATCACATGCACCGCGCCGGGAGAGGTGGTGTAGGCACGGGGCGCGCCCGTCTCCTCGAAGGCGCGGATCCACGGCCGCGTGCCGTAGACGGCGCCGCCGTCGCGACGCAGCCACGTGCCGAGCTCGCGCATGGCCTGCAGCTGCAGGTCGGGAATCGAGCCGTCGGCCCGAGGGCCGACGTTGATCAGCAGGTTGCCGTTCTTGGACACCACGTCGGCGAGCAGCCGGATGAGCGCGTGGCCCGACAGCGAGTGCCCGGCATCCTCTGCCTGGTTGTAGCCGAACGAGTACCCGAGGCCCCGGGTGGATTCCCAGGGGGTGTCGAGCACCTCGCCGACGTGGGTGTACTCCCGGGTGAGATAGCCGTGGCGCGGCACACCCCAGCGGTCGTTGATGACCCCGTCCGGCACCTTGTCGAAGTAGCGGCCCAGAAGCGCCGCCAGCCCGTGGTCCGCCGCGCCCTTTCCGCCGTCGGGCCACTCGATGTCGTTCCACAGCACGTCGGGCGAGAAGCGCTCGACGAGTTCGTCGAGCTGCGCCGCCGAGTAGCGCGAGAACCACTCGTCGTGCCGGCGGAACCGGAACAGATCGGTGTCGCTCTCGATGGGCGGGAAATCGCTCACATGCCAGTCCAATGCACCGGAGTAGTACACCCCGAATCGCGCGCCGGCGCGACGGGTGGCGTCGTGGAACTCGGCGATCAGGTCGCGGCGCGGGCCGCGACGCGCGGCGCTGAACCCCGTCGTCGCGGTGTCCCAGAGACAGAACCCGTCGTGGTGCTTGGTGGTGGGGACCACGTACTTCGCGCCCGCGCCGACCAGCTCGCCGACGAACGCATCCGCGTCGAATCCGCCGGCGTCCCACCGGTCGGCAAGGTCCTCGTAGCTCGTGCCGGTGCCGTAGATCTGCTGGTGGCGCCGCCACGTGGGGCTGCCTGCGATGCGCACCGTGTTGGCGTACCACTCGGCGTACTGGTGGTGCCCGTAGGCGTCCTCGACGGGAACACCCCCGGGCGGGTGGGCAGGCGCCCACGCGGGCACCGAGTAGAGCCCCCAGTGCACGAAGAAGCCGAGCTTGGCGTCGCGGTACCACTCGGGCACCGTGGCGTCGGGATACTGCGGGGCGGCGTCCCCGAAGTCGGGGCCGGTGCGGGTCTCGAAGTTCATGCGCGGGCCTCCTCGCCCTGTCGGCGGGTGACGAGGGCCGCCAGGTGCGGCTCGCCCTCACTGATGTCGAAGGGGTAGACCCCCGGGCGCAGCCGGGCATGGCCGAGGCGCAGCAGGTCCTGATCGACCCCGCCGGGCGTCAGCGCGATCGTCCATCCGGCGGCCAGGTCATACAGCTCCGGCTCCAGGTAGCCGATCTTCACGATCACGATGTCGGCGGACTGCGGATCGAGCCCCAGCATGCGGAAATCGTCGAGGTGGTGGAAGGGCTTGCGTCGCTCGGTCACGATGGCGTGGACGGCTCCGGAGCGCACCACGACCTGGGTGCCCGCAACCGGGTCGCCGGGCGTCACCGAGAAGACCTCCCCGGTGATCTCAACGGGCCCGCGGGGGCCGGCATCCACCCGACCGCCCACCGAAAGCGTCACCGTCGCTCCGACGCCGGCAGATGCCGCGGCGGCCACGGCGGCGGGATCGAAGACCGATGCCACGAGCACCGTCTGTGCGGGATCTCGGAGGTCGGGCCGCTCGAGCAGACGGCCGAGGGTCCACGAGACGTCGCCGGCGCCGCCGGCGGTCGGGTTGTCGCCGGAGTCCGAGATGACGTACGGGCGCGGGGCGCGGTCTGCCAGGGCTTCGTCCAGCGCCTCGTCGAGGCTTGCCGTGGGGCCGACGAAGGCGAAGTCTGCGCGCACGTCCCAATAGCGCCGTGCGATGCGCTCGGCCTCGCGGGCGATCACCGCACCGTCGTCGCCGGTCACGATCACCGTCGCGTGGCACCGGGGCTCGTCCGCCCACGCGTAGCCCACCCAGACGGCGGCGTCGAGCACGCCGTCGAGCTCCTCGACCTCGGGGACGAGCGCGTACACCGACCGGGCCGGATCGATGCGGGTGCTCGTCTTCTCCCCCGGCAGGAGCACCGGAACCCGCACCCACGCCTTCAGCGGCCGGCGGGCGTCGGGATCGGCGCCGCGCGGCCCCCGCAGACGCGCGAGCAGGTTGTGCACCGCGCGCTGCTTGGTGTTCATCCAGTCCTCGTGGGGTGCCATGCGGTAGCAGGTCAGCAGGTCGACGGAGTCGAACAGCGCATCCGAGACGTTGCCGTGCAGGTCCATCGACGTCGACACCAGCGTGTCGGGACCGAGTGCCTCCCGCACGGCGAGCGCGAGGTCACCCTCGGCGTCGTCCATGCCGACCACGCTCATCGCACCGTGGATGTCGAAGAAGAACGCGTCGAACGGTCCCTGGGCGCGGATGCCGTCGACGATCGCGCGCTTCATGCGTGCATAGGTCTGCGGCGCGACCGCGCCACCGGGAAGCGAACGGCCGTGCGTCAGAGGCACCCACTCCGCCGCGTCGCGCAGGTGCTCTCCCTCGGCGAGGAACGGATAGTAGGCCAGCAGCTCGGCGCCGCTGCGGATCGTGAAGGCTTCATCGCCCGAGACGTGCGGCGAGAAGGTGCTCGATTCGATGGAGATGCCGCCGATGCCGATGCGCGGGCGCTCGAGGCCGTCGCGGTGCACCGGATCGAGGGCACCCTTCCATACGCGGTCGGGGTCAGGACGCGATGTCACGGTTGGTCTCGCTTTCGGTCGACGGGGATGAAAAGGGTGAGGCGACGAGCGCCGCAGCGCCGAGCACCACGGCATCCGAGCGCAGCGCCCCGGGCACGATGCGCAGCGGCACTCCCGAGACGGGCGGGTCGGTGGCGAGCGTGCTCTGGACCGCCGGCTCCAGCAGGTCCCAGGCGCCGACGACGCCGCCGCCGACCACCGCGAGGGGCAGATCGACGAGTGTGGCCGCGGACACACAGGCCAGCGCGACGGCTCTCCCGGCGTCACCGAAGACCGCCAGTGCGTCGGGGTCGCCCGCGCGCGCCCGCTGGGCGACGACACGCGCCGATTCCACGGGGCTGCCGGTCGCGGCCCCGTAGCGCCGCGCGATGGAGGTGCCAGAGGCGATCGTCTCCAGGTGTCCGGTGAGTCCGCATGTGCACGGCAGATCGCCGTAGCCGGGCGTGTGCCCGATCTCACCGGCGGCCCCGTGCGGACCGTGGCGCAGCCGCCCGCCCAGCACCAGCGCGCCGCCGACGCCGGTGCCCAGCATGACTCCCAGCACATCCGACCCGCGCGCGGCGCCCCAGGCCCGCTCGCCGAGGAGGAACGCGTTCACGTCGTTCTCCACCTTCACCGGCAGTGACAGCCGGGCGGACAGGCGCTCGCCCAGGGGAAAGCCCGCCCAGTCGGTGAACGTGTCGGATGCCGCGCGGATCGTGCCCGTGTCGGGGTCGACCACCCCCGCGGCCCCGACGCCGACCGCGTCGGCGCGCACACCGGAAGACCCGTACATCTCCTCCACCATGCAGGCGGCGGCCTCGCTCATGGCCGCCCCGCCCTCGCGCGCCGGCGTGCCCCGCGTCGCCCGGGCGATCACCGTCCCGTCTGCGGCGATGAGCACGGCGGCGGTCTTCGTGCCGCCGATGTCGATGCCCGCGACGACGCGACCGTTCGCCGCGCTCATCGGCCGCCCAGCCCGGCCATGGCGATGCCCTTGACGAGATGCTTCTGCAGGACGATCACCAGCAGAGTCGTCGGGATCATCGAGATGATCGCCGCCGCCATCTGCAGGTCCCAGCGGGTGCCGGTGAGGCCCGAGAAGCTGGCCAGTCCCACCGGCAGCGTGCCGAGCGAGGCGTAGTCCACCGTGACGATCAGCGGCCACAGGTAGCTGTTCCAGAAGGACAAGAACGTGAACACCGACAGCACCGCCACGGCGGATTTCGACAGCGGCAGGATGATCTGCAGGAAGGTGCGCACGGGCCCGGCACCATCCACACGGGCCGCCTCTTCGAGTTCGAAGGGGATGCCGCGGAAGAACTGGCGCATCAGGAACGTGCCGAACGCGGTGAAGGCGAAGGGCAGGATGAGCGCCTGGTAGGTGTTGACCCACCCGAACCACTGCATGACCTGGAACATCGGGATCACGAGCACCTCTGCCGGCACCATGAGGGTGGCCAGGAACAGCAGGAAGACGGCATCCCGACCCTTCCACCGCAGACGGCCGAAGGCGTAGCCGGCGGTCGTCGACACGATCAGCACGACCAGCGTGCCGGCGACGGCGACGAACAGCGAGTTGCCGATGTAGGTCCAGAACGGTCCGTAGGCGAAGACCTCGGCGAAGTTGCCCCACTTGATCTGCGAGCCGATGAGGGTCGGCGGCATCGAGAAGATCTCGATGTTGGGCTTGAGCGCCGAGAAGAAGGCGTACACCAGCGGCGAGACGAACACCGCGGCGGCCAGATAGACGAAGACGTGGGCGATGACCAGCCGCGCACGTTCGCCGCGCGTGCGGGCGATCGCCCCCCGGCGGCCGGTCTCCTCGCGGACGAACTCATCGTCGGTTCCCAGGAGCAGAGTGCGGGTCTCGGTTTCAGTGCTCATAGTGCACCCACTTCCGCTGAGCGGCGAACTGCATGCCGGTGATGGCGATGATGATGGCGAAGAGGATCCAGGCCGCCGCTGCGGCGAGCCCGAGATCGCCGAACGTGAACCCTTGCTCCCAGATGAACATCACGAGGGGCTTCGTGGCGTTGCCCGGCCCGCCACCGGTGAGCAGCTGCGGCTGCGCGAAGACCTGCAGTGAGGTGATCATCGTCATGATCGTGGCGAAGAATATGGCAGGCGAGATCATCGGGATCATGACGCTCCACACGAGCCGGAACCCCCTCGCGCCGTCGATGCTCGCGGCTTCCAGCACGCTGTCGGGCAGCTGCTCGAGGGCGGCCGAGAAGATCAGCATGTTGTAGCCGAGCCCTTGCCACACGCTCATCGCGACGACCATCATCATCGCCCAGAAGGGATCGGCGAGGAAGTTGGGCAGACCGACCCCGAACCAGCCCTGGGCGATGCCGTTGAACAGGCCTTGCGGCTGCAGCATCATCTTCCACACCAGGACGTTCGCCACCATCGGCACGACGACCGGAATGAAGAACAGCACCCGCAGTGCGCCGCGGCCGCGGATGCGAGGGCCCAGGCCGATCGCCAGCACGAGCGAGAGCGCGACGCTCAGCGGCACGTACAGCAGCGTGTAGACGGCGGAGTTCCGAAGCGCCGGCCAGAAGTCGGGGCTCGCGGTGAACAGAGTCGCGTAGTTGTCGGCGCCTGTGAAGGTGCGCTCACCGAAGGTCGGCCAGTCGAAGACGCTCATCACGATCGACAGCCCGACAGGCACGATCGTGAACAGGGCGAGGCCCACCAGGGCTGGGCTTGCAAAGCCCAGCGCCTGGCGGGTCTCGACCCTGGCGAGCGACCCGCGACGTTTCGTCGTGGTCGTCATTGCACTGCTCTCTTGCTCAGGAAGAAGGGTTCGCAGAGAACCGGGTCAGTTGCCGAACTGCGCCTGGGCGCTTTCGAGCATGTCGGCCATCGTCGTCTGACCGCTGTAGACGCTGACGAGGTTGGGCTGGATGTAGCTCTCGAGCTTCGCCCAGTTCTGCGTCATGTACATCGGCACGGTCGAGGCGAACGCCGACTCGAAGACGCTCTTGACGTGGTCGCGGTACTTCTCGTCGATCGACTCGAAGTACAGCGGCTGCGACTCGATGCGCGCCGGGTACGAGCGGCCGGACGATGCGATGTAGTCCTGCGCGTCCTTGCTCAGCAGCGACCCCAGCACCTTCAGCGCCTCTTCGGGGTGCTCGCATGTCGCGGAGATGCCGTACCCGGAACCCAGGATCGGACCGGCGTTGCCGTTCTCTCCCGTCGGCAGCGGCGCCATGCCGGCCGCGAAGCCGGACTCGTTCTCCAGGTAGCCGACCGCGTTCCAGGTGCCGTCGACCGCCATGGCGGCGTTGCCACCGGTGTACTGCGTCTCACCCCAGCCCGTGTCGGACGCCGAAGCCACCGGGGCTGCGACGCCCAGGTCGGTGACCAGGCCCGCGAACCACGATGCGGCCTCGACGAACTCCGGGGCGTCGATGCGCAGCGCGCCGTCCTCGGATGCCGGCTGCGTGCCCGACTTCGCGATCGGAAGCGACATCCACTGGTACCCGCCCATGCCCATGCCGAAGCCGTACTTGCCGTCGGCGGTGGCGGAGGTGGCGATCTGCTCGAAGTCGTCGAACGTCCAGCCGATCTCCGGCGTCGCAGCACCGGAAGCCGAGAGGAGGTCCTGGTTGTAGTAGACGAGCATCGTGGCGACATCGAACGGCATGCCGTAGAGCTCGCCTTCGAAGCTCATGATGCCGTCGGCGCCCGGGTTGAAGTCCGCAAGGTCGAGACCCGCGGTGGCGAGGTCCTCGTCGGAGAGGGCGCGGAAGCCTGCGGTGTACCCACCCAGCTGCGCGCCGCTCATGCCCGTGATGCAGGCCATGTTGCCGCTGGCCATGTTGGTCGTGAGCTTCGTGAAGAAGTCGCCCCACGGAGCGGTCTGCAGCTTGATCTTCACGTCGGGGTTCTGCTCCTGGGCGATGGCCACCTGCGCCTCCAGCGCCTCGGTGTCCGACTCGCTGCCGGCCCACATGTCCACGACGATGGTGGGCTTGTCGCCGTCGGATCCACCGGCGTCGGATCCGCCCGCACATCCCGTCAGCACCAGGGCCACACCGGTGGCCGCAGCCACCCCGCCCATGCGCATTCTGTTCATCCATGCCTCCTGGCAATTCGTGTCGAACAACGTTGTTTCGATATTCGAATCAACCTTGTACTGTTCTGTTCAAAGTCAACATTTCAGATTTCCCTCGAAGCCGCAAGACGAACATCCGATGTTTATCGACCGGTGATGTTTCGTCACCTGCCCGTAACACGCGAGCCGAAAGCCGACCATGCCCCACAGCAGCCACAGCTCCGCCTCCGACGACCTCCTCGGCCGGCGCATCCTCGACCTGGTGTCCCGCGGCGAGGCGCGCTCCCGGTCCGAGCTCGCCGCGCTTCTCGGCCTCGCCCCGTCGACGATCGGCCTGCGCGTGCAGGCGCTCTTGGATGCCGGCATGCTCTGCGAGCGCGGCGAGGGGACCTCGCGCGGCGGACGGCGACCCCGCCTGCTGGACATCCCCGATGACGCCGGCGTCGTGCTCACGGCTGATCTCGGCGGCCAGCACGCCCGCATCGGCATGCACCGTCTCAGCGGGGCGCTGTTGGCCACCCGCGCCATTCCGGTGACGCTCGCCGACGGACCGGAGCCCACTCTCGACGCGGTCGCCGCAGTGTTCGACGAGCTGTCGCGCGACACGTCGGTGCGCGCGATCGGCATGAGCCTGCCTGGTCCCGTCGATGTGTCAGCAGGCACCGTGCACCAGCCGTCCCGCATGCCGGGGTGGCCCGGCTTCCGGGTCGGCGACCATCTGAACGCCCGCTACGGGGTGACCGTCGCGGTCGACAACGATGCCAACCTCGCCGCGCTCGGAGAGCATCGGGAACAGTTCGGATCCGTCGGGCACAGCATCACGGTCAAGGCCGGCACCGCGATCGGCAGCGGCGTGATCATCGACGGCGCCGTGCACCGTGGCGCCACGTCGGCCGCCGGAGACATCACCCACACGCGCATCGACGCCAGCGGCGACCTGCCCTGCTCATGCGGCAACACGGGCTGCCTCGAGACGGTGGCCAGCGGTGCGAGCCTCGTGCGGCAGATGCGCGAGCGCGGCAGGGACGACGTCGCCACCACGGCGGACGTGCTCGCGCTGGCCCGCGACGCCGATCCCGAGGCGACGACCCTGGTGCGGACGGCGGGCACCCACCTCGGGCAGGCCTTGTCTGGAGTGGTCAACTTCTTCAACCCCGACGCCGTCTTCCTCACCGGCAGCATGAGCGCGTCGGAGCCGTTCATCGCCGCGGTGCGCAGCCGCGTCTACGAGGCGTGCCACCCCCTGGCCACTCAGCGGCTGCGCATCGAGGCCGCCCGCACTGGTGCCGACGCGATCCTCTACGGCGCCGCCCGCTGGGCCCTGGACAACCTCGAGCTCCCCGCAGGCAGCGCCTGATCCGACCGGGTCAGTCCGCCAGCGTGAGCTCGATGACCGGGAGCACGACGTCGGGGCGGGCGACCGGGAGATGCACGGTCAGGGTGCCCTCCGGCTCACCCTCGGGCGTCATGAGGTCGGCGACCTGGTCGGGGTCGGCCACCGAGGTGCGCAGCCAGGACCCGTCGTGCAGGAACCGGGCGTACGTCACCTTTCCCGCCAGACCCGCCAGATGCACGAACCCCAGCGGCCACGTGAACAGATGCAGGTAGAGGCGGTCGCCCCGTTGCGTGTACACGCCCTCGCGCGGCGGCGCGAACGGGGCGTGACCGGCGCCGACGACGGCGTCGCGGTGCAGCTGCATCCACTCGCCGATCTCGTCGAGCGCGGCGCAATCCCGTGGCGCGATGGCCCCGCGCCCGTCAGGGCCGATGTTCAGCAGCATGTTGCCGTCCATCGACACCGAGTCGACCAGCATCCGCACGAGCAGGTCGACCGGCTTCTGGTCGTCGTTGTCCCGGTCGTACCCCCACGCCCCGTTCATCGTCTGGCACGCCTCCCACACGAGCGGCCGACCGTCGCGCATCAGCGGAGACGTGGGCTGGTACTGCTCCGGCGTGACGAAGTCGGCCGGGATTCCGAGACGGTCGTTGACGAGCATCTGCGGCTGCAGCGAGCGGCACAGGGCCAGCAGCCCTTCGGCGTCCCAGTCCTCCGGGCCCTTGCCCGCCAGTCCGTCACGGTCGTGGGGGTAGGTGAAGTCGAAGAACAGGTAGTCGATCGGGCCGTACCCGGTCAGGAGCTCCCGCACCTGCCCGTGGAGGAACGCACGGTAGCGATCCATGTCGCGGCCGGCGTTGAGCGCGGCGACATCGGCGTCGCCCCGGCGGGGGTGGTTCCAATCGACGGTGAAATCGGGGTGATGCCAGTCGATCACCGAGTGGTAGAACCCGACACGCAGCCCTTCCGCCCGCAACGCGTCGACGTACTCGCGCACGAGGTCGCGGCCGCAGGCGGTCACCGAGTCGAAATCGCTCAGCGCGGTGTCCCACAGGGCGAAACCCTCGTGGTGCTTCGTCGTCAGCACGACGTACCCCATGCCGGCGCGCTTGGCCTGCCGCGCCAGTGCACCAGCGTCGAACCGGTCGGGGTCGAAGTGCTCGAAGTACTGCCGGTAGTCCTCGTCGGTGAGACGCTCGTAGTTCTGCACCCACTCGTGCCGGGCTGCGGCGCTGTACAGCCCGAAGTGCACGAACATGCCGAATCGGGCCTCGTCGAACCACTGCTGCCTCATCGTCACCTCTCCGATCGAACCTGCGCACCATCCTCGCACAGACATCCGATGTCTATGTGACTGCATACGCGGAAGGCCCGCCCCTCCGAAGAGAGGCGGGCCTTCGCCGCGCGGATCCGCGTCAGCGCGCGGCCTTCTTGCGTCCGGGCGTCGCGTCTTCGGCGGCCGGCTCATCGGCAGCCGCCTGCGTGTCGACGGTCGCCGCAGCGACGGCCGTCTGCGCGCGCTGCGCCCGCACCTCCGCGTAGGACGTGCCGTAGTAGGCCGCCTCCATGAGCGTGCGCATGTCCGCCAGCAGCGGCATGCGCGGGTTGGCCGGTGCGCACTGGTCGCCGTAGGCGGCCATCGCGAGCTCCTCGAGGCGCCCGATGAAGGATTCCTCCGGCACTCCCTGCGCCTGGAACGAGTCCTCGATGCCCACCGCTGCGCGCAGCTCCTCGACGGCGCGGGCATAGGACTCGACACCCTCGTCCGGGGTGGATGCCGGCAGGCCCAGGTGGGCGGCGATCTGCTGGTACCGCTCGGGGGCGACGTAGCGCTCGTACTTCGGCCACCCGGTGACCTTCGCCGGGACCTGACCGTTGTAGCGGATCACGTGAGGCAGGTAGATCGCGTTCGTGCGCCCGTGCACCAGGTGGAACTTCGAGCCGGTGACGTGGGCCATCGCGTGGACGATTCCGAGGAAGGCGTTACCGAACGCCATGCCGGCGATCGACGCGGCGTTGTGCATCTTCTCGCGCGCCTCCGCGTCTGCCGCATTCTTGCTTCCCGGCTCTGCCTGCGAGCTGCGCACGATGTTCTCGAAGATGAGCTTGATCGCGTGCAGCGCCAGCCCGTCGGTGAAGTCGTTCGCGTACACGGACACATAGGCCTCGGTTGCGTGGGTCAGCGCGTCGAAGCCGGCATCTGCGACGAGGAACGCGGGCAGAGCTGCAGTGAGCAGCGGATCCACGATCGCGACCGAAGGGGTCAGCGCGTAATCGGCCAAGGGGTACTTCATGCCGGTCTCATCATCGGTGATCACCGCAAAGGGCGTCATCTCAGACCCCGTCCCCGAGGTCGTCGGCACGCACACGAGCTTCGCCTTCGCACCGAGCTCGGGGAAGCGGAACGCGCGCTTGCGCACATCGAAGAACTTCTCCCGCATGTCGGAGAAGTGCACATCGGGGTTCTCGTAGAGCAGCCACATGACCTTCGCGGCATCCATCGGCGAGCCGCCGCCGAGGGCGATGATGGTGTCGGGCTGGAACTCCCGCATCTTCGCGGCGCCGTGCTGCACGCTGGCGACCGTCGGCTCCGGAAGGACATCGTCGATGATCTGCAGGTGGACGCGGCGGGGACGGCGGCCGAGCACGTCGAGCACCCGGTCCACGAAGCCCAGCTTGGTCATCGTCGCGTCCGTGACGATCGTCACCCGTTCGATGCCCTTCATGTCGATGAGGTACCGCAGCGCGTTCGGCTCGAAGTACGTCTTGGCCGGCACCTTGAACCACTGCAGGTTGTTGTTGCGACGCCCCACCCTCTTGATGTTGAGCAGGTGCACCGCCGAGACGTTGTCCGCGACCGAGTTGCGCCCGTACGAGCCGCAGCCGAGGGTGAGCGAAGGCATGAAGGCGTTGTAGATGTCGCCGATGCCGCCGAGGGCCGCCGGCGCGTTCTCGATGATGCGCACCGCCTTCACCCGGTCGGCGAAGTCGGCGATGACGGCAGGATCGCTGCTGTGCACGGCGCCGGAGTGCCCGAGCCCGTCGAAGGCCACCATCTGCTCGGCCAGGTCGATGCCCTCCTGTGCGTCGGCCGCGCGCAGCACCGCCAGCACGGGGGCCAGCTTCTCGCGGGTCAAGGGCTCGTGGGGTCCGACCCCGCTGACCTCGGCGAGCAGGATCGAGGTGTCCTCGGGAACGGTGAACCCGGCCATCTGCGCGATCTTCGCCGCGGGCTGCCCCACGACGGCGGCGTTGAGCTTTGCTTCGGCGCACGAGGCATCCTGCGCGCTCACGCCGAAGATCAGCTCCTCCAGCATCCGCTTCTCGTCGGCGTTCACGACGTGGGCATGCAGGCGCGCGAACTCGGCCAGCGCCGCCTCGGCGATGGGCTCGTCGAGGATGACCGCCTGCTCGCTGGCGCACACCATGCCGTTGTCGAAGGACTTCGACAGCACGACGTCGTTGACGGCCCGGCCGACCTTGGCGCTGCGCTCGATGAACGCGGGCACGTTGCCGGCGCCGACGCCGAGCGCCGGCTTGCCGCAGGAGTAGGCGGCGCGGACCATGCCGTTACCGCCGGTGGCGAGGATGAGGGCGACCCCGGGGTGGTTCATCAGCTCACCGGATGCCGCGAGCGAGGGTGCCTCGATCCACTGGATGCAGTCGGCCGGCGCGCCGGCGGCGATCGCCGCGTCGCGCACGACGGTGGCGGCGGCGACCGAGCAGCGCTGCGCCGACGGGTGGAAGGCGAAGACGATGGGGTTGCGGGTCTTAAGAGCGATGAGCGACTTGAAGATGGTCGTGGAGGTCGGGTTCGTCACCGGCGTGATGCCGCACACGACGCCCACGGGTTCGGCGATCTCGGTGATCCCGGTGATGTCGTCGACCGAGATGACCCCGACGGTGCGCTGCTTGATGATCGAGTGGGTGACGTGCTCGCACGCGAACATGTTCTTCACCGCTTTGTCTTCGAAGAGGCCTCGGCCGGTCTCTTCGACGGCCATCACCGCGAGGTCCGCGTGGCGGCTCAGCGCCGCGACCGATGCCTTGCGCACGATGTGGTCGATCTGCTCCTGCGTGTACCGCGCGTACGCCGTCAGCGCGTCCTGTGCGCGGGCCACCAGTGCATCGATCTCGGGGGACATTTCTCTCTCCAACCCGGTGCGGACGCTGTGCCCGCACCCTTGCTCTGATGCCAGCTTACTCCTGTGGTCTGACCACAGGAAGGGGCACAGAGAAACCCGGTCGCCGCTCCCCCGTTTTTCGGGGTGCGGCGACCGGGTCAGGGTCGGCTGAGACTCAGCGCGCGGCGCTGCCCTCGACGTAGTCGCTGTCGGTCTGCTTCCACGAGAACAGGGCGCGCAGGTCCTTGCCCACCGCCTCGATGGCGTGTGCGGCGGCCTTCTCGCGCAGCTCGCCGAACTCCACGGCACCGGCATCCTGGTCGTTGATGAAGCGCTCGGCGAAGGCGCCCGAGCGGATGTCGGCGAGGACCGCCTGCATGTTCTCCTTGACGTGCGGGTCGATCACGCGGGGGCCCGAGACGTAGTCGCCGTACTCGGCGGTGTCCGACACCGACCAGCGCTGCTTGGCGATGCCGCCCTCCCACATGAGGTCGACGATGAGCTTCAGCTCGTGCAGCACCTCGAAGTACGCGATCTGCGGCTGGTAGCCCGCTTCGGTCAGGGTCTCGAACCCGTACTGCACGAGCTGCGAGACGCCGCCGCAGAGCACGGCCTGCTCACCGAACAGGTCGGTCTCGGTCTCTTCGGTGAAGGTGGTCTTGATGACGCCGGCACGCGTGCCGCCGATGGCCTTCGCGTACGACAGGGCAACGTCCCACGCTTGGCCCGACGCATCGTTCTGGACGGCGATGATGTCGGGGATGCCACGACCGGCCACGAACTCGCGGCGCACCGTGTGGCCCGGTGCCTTCGGTGCGACGAGGATGACGTCCACGTCCTCGGGAGCCTGGATGTAGCCGAAGCGGATGTTGAAGCCGTGTGCGAAGGCGAGGGTCTTGCCTGCCTTGAGGTGCGGCTTGATCTCATCGTTGTAGATCGAGCGCTGGTGCTGGTCGGGAGCCAGGATCATGATGAGGTCCGCCCACTCCGCGGCGTCCGCCACGGACTTCACCTCGAAGCCGTCCTCCTGCGCCTTCGCGATGGACTTGCTGCCCTCCTTGAGGGCGATGACGACGTCGACACCCGAGTCACGCAGGTTCTGGGCGTGGGCGTGGCCCTGTGAGCCGTAGCCGACGATCGCGACCTTCTTGCCCTGGATGAGCGACAGGTCGGCGTCGGAGTCGTAGAAGATCTCGGCCATGTTGTGTGTTTCTCCTTGAGTGGTGGTTCGGTGTGGTCAGCCGCGCAGGACGCGCTCGGTGATGCTCTTGCCGCCGCGGCCCATCGCGACCATCCCGGACTGGGCCAGTTCCTTGATGCCGAAGGGCTCGACGGCGCGCAGGAACGCGTCGACCTTGCCACGATCGCCGGTCACCTCGACCACGACGGCGTCGGTGGCGTAGTCGACCACCGAGGCGCGGAAGAGGTTGACGACCTCGATGACGTTGGAGCGCGTCTGGTTGTCGGCGCGCACCTTGACGAGCATGTGCTCGCGCTGCACGGATGCCGCGGGGTCGAGTTCGACGATCTTGATGACGTTGATGAGCTTGTTCAGCTGCTTGGTCACCTGCTCCAGCGGCAGCTCGTCGACGTCGACCACGACCGTGATGCGCGACAGGCCAGGCACCTCGGTGACGCCGACGGCGAGGGAGTCGATGTTGAAGCCGCGCCGGGCGAACAGGCCCGCCACGCGGGTGAGCAGACCGGGTTTGTCCTCCACGAGGAGGCTGAGGACGTGCTTGCTCATCTCAAGCCTCCTGGTCGAAGGTCGGCGCGTGCTCGCGGGCGTAC
>NZ_JANJFJ010000200.1:0-8169 GCF_024626565.1 Microbacterium sp. zg.Y909 | reverse complement strand
TTCGCGCACCGCCGCGGCGAAGCTGTTGCCGCGGTCGGCGTAGGACGCGAACTGGTCGAAGGATGCTGCGGCGGGGGCGAGCAGAACCACGTCCCCGTCACGGGCGATCCCCGCCGCCAATTCGACGACCCGCGTCATGACCTCTTCAGTGTCGGCGTCGTCGACCTCGAATACCGGCACTGTCGGCGCGTGTCGCCCGAACGCCTCGAGCACCGCCGTCCGATCGGCGCCGATCACGATGGCCGCCTTGCTCTTCGCGCCCCTCCCCGCCACGAGGTCCGAGATGTCGACGCCCTTCAGCAGTCCGCCGACGATCCAGACGGCGCCGGGGTAGGCAGCCAGCGACGAGGCGGCGGCGTGCGGGTTCGTCGCCTTCGAGTCGTCCACCCAGGTGATCCCCCCGGCGACCGCGACCACCTCGATGCGGTGCGGGTCGAGCCGGAAGTGCTCCAGCGCCGCGGCGATCGCTGCCGGCGGCACGTCGAGGGCCCGGGCGAGGGCGCTGGCGGCCAGCACGTTCGCCACGACGTGGGGAGCCGCCAGCCCGTGCGCGGCGAGGTCGGCGACCGTGGTCAGCTCGAGCGCAGTGGTGGCGCGCTCCGGCAGGAACGCCCGGTCGACGAGGATGCCGTCGACGACACCGAGGTCACTGGGTCCAGGCACCCCGAGGTCGAAGCCGATGGCGCGGCATCCCTCGATGACCTCCGCCTCTTCGACCATCTCGCGGGTGGCGATGTCTGCCTTGTTGTACACGCAGGCGATGCGGGTGTTGGCGTACACGATCGCCTTCGCATCGCGGTACGCCCGGAACGAGCCGTGCCACTCGAGGTGGTCGTCGGCGAGGTTCAGGCACACCGATGCCGCCGGCGAGACGGGCTGGGGAGTCGACTGCAGCCCGAGATACCAGAGCTGGTGACTCGACAGCTCGACCACGAGCACGTCGAAGCCGGCCGGGTCGCGCACGGCGTCGAGCACCGGCACGCCGATGTTGCCGCAGGGCGCTGCGCGCAGACCGGCCTCGGCCATCATGGTCGCCGCCAGGCGGGTGGTGGTCGTCTTGCCGTTGGTTCCCGTGATGAGCACCCAGTCCGCAGGGCGTCCGTCCGGCCGGGTCACCTTGTCGCGCACGCGCCAGGCGAGCTCGACGTCGCCCCAGAGGGCGATCCCGGCATCCTGCGCCCAGCGGATCACGGCGTGATGCGGCGGGAAGCCGGGTGAGGCGACGATGACGTCGGGCGCGAAGTCCACGAGGTCGCGGGGCACCTCCGTCAAGGGGCCGGTCCACAGCTCGGCGCCGATCACCGGCAGCAGTCGCGCATACTCCTCGGCGGCGGTCTCGGTGACCACCAGCACCCGGGCGCCGAGCTCGGCGAGGGTGTCGGCCACCGAGAACCCTGTGACCGAAAGGCCCAGCACGGCCACGCGCAGGCCGCGCCAGTCGGCGTTCCAGCTGGTGAGTGCGTCCAGACGTTCATTCATTGCGCGGCGAGCCATTCGACGTAGAAGAGCGCGACACCGGTCACCGCGAGGATCCCGGCGATGAGCCACATGCGCACGACGATGGTGATCTCCGGCCACCCCCGCAGCTCGAGGTGGTGATGGAACGGGCTCATGAGGAAGATGCGCTTGCCGCCGGTCGCCTTGAAGTAGTACCGCTGCAGCACGACGGAGCCGGGCGCGATGACGAAGACGCCCGCGATGAGCACCGCCAGCAGCTCGGTGCGGGTGAGGATCGACATCGCGACGATGACGCCTCCGATGGCCATCGACCCGACGTCACCCATGAAGATCTTCGCCTTGGGGGCGTTCCACCAGAGGAATCCGACGAGGGCGCCGATGAAGGATGCCGCGACGATCGTGAGGTCCAGCGGGTCACGGGTGAGATAGCAGGCATCGGCGTACGCCGGAACGAGCTCGGTGCTGATGCACCGCTGCTGGAACTGCCAGAACGCCACCAGGCTGTAGGCGGACACCGTGAAGATCCCGGCGCCGGTGGCCAGGCCGTCGAGTCCGTCGGTGAGGTTGGTGGCGTTGGACCAGGCCACCGAGAGGAAGGACACCCACGCGAGGTAGAGGATCCAGCCGACGATCGCACCCAGCGCCATGAACGACAGCACCGGGATGTCGCGGAACAGCGAGATGTGGGCCGACGCGGGTGTCACGTCGCGGACGTTCGGGAAGTTGAGGGCGAAGATGCCGAAGGGCACCGCCACGAGCACCTGGCCGATGACCTTGCGCCAGCCCGACAGGCCGAGGCTGCGCTGGCTGCGCACCTTCAGGTAGTCGTCGATGAACCCGACGACCCCGAGGCCCACCATCATCCACAGGACCAGAAGTCCCGATGCCGTGGGCGGGCTCCCACCCACGAACGTGCCGACCAGGTAGCCGATCACCGTCGCCAGGATGAAGACGATCCCGCCCATCGTGGGGGTGCCCCGCTTGGCGGCGTGCTGCGGGTTGTTGCCGTCCTCGGGGGTGCGGATGACCTGCCCCCACCCGAGCTTCTCGAAGAGCCGGATGAACAGCGGCGTGAGGAAGAGCGTGAACGACAGTGAGATCGTCGCGGCGATAAGGAGTGATCTCACGAGAACGATTCTCCCAGACGATCACCCAGATGCCGCAGGCCCGCGGCGTTCGAGGATTTCACCAGCACCCGGTCGCCGTCGCGCAGCTCCCCCAGCAGGTAGTCGTAAGCCTCATCGGCGGTGGCGAAGTACACCGCCTCACCGTCCCACGAGCCCTCCGAGATCACCGAGATGAACAGGCGTCGGGCCTCGGGACCCACCACCACGATGCGGCGGATGTTCAGGCGCACCGCCAGCAGGCCGATGCGGTCGTGCTCCTCTCCCGAGAATTCGCCCAGCTCGCTCATCGCACCCAGCACGGCGACGGTGCGCTGTTCGGGGCCGACGATCTGGGCGAGGGTCCGCAGCGCGGCGGCCATCGAGTCGGGGCTGGCGTTGTAGGCGTCGTTGATGATGCGCACCCGGTTCGAGCCCAGGGGCTGCATGCGCCACCGCTCGGCGAGCTCGACCGTCTCCAGACGTGCGATCGCGTCACGGGCGCCGACCCCGAGAGCGGTGGCCGCGGTGAGGGCGGCCAGCGCGTTCATCACGTGGTGCTCCCCCAGCACGCGCAAGCGCAGCGGCAGTCGCTCGCCGTCGACGACGACCGTGCACGACGTGCCGTCGGCATCCACCTCGACGTCTTCGGCGCGCACGTCCGCTGCGGACGTCCGCCCGAACCAGCGGACGCTCTGTCCGCGGTCGGCGGCGATCGTCGCCATCGTGGCCACCCGCGCGTCGTCGGCGTTGAGCACGGCGACGCCCCCGCGGCGCACCGCGTGGATGAGTTCGGACTTGGCGCGCAGCGTCTCTTCCACCCCGCCGAAACCCCCGGCGTGGGCCATGCCGACCATGAGCACGACGCCGATGTCGGGCTCTACCAATCCGGCGAGCCGGGCGATCTCGCCCGGGCCGCTGGCGCCGAACTCGCTGACGAGGAACCGCGTGTCGTGGGTGACACGCAGCATCGTGAGGGGCGCGCCGACCTCATTGTTGAACGAGGCGCGCGGCGCGACCGTCTCGCCCTCGTCCTGCAGGATGCGCGCCAGCATGTTCTTGGTCGTGGTCTTGCCGTTGGACCCGGTGATCCCGACGATCTGCAGGCGGCCGCCGGCGCGCACCCGGGCGACGACGTCGCGTGCCAGGTCCGCCAGCGCGGCGACGGCATCGGCCACCACGATCTGGCTGATCGCTGCGGCGACCGGGTGCTCGACGATCGCCAGCACCGCACCGCGCTCGAGGGCGGCGTCGACGAACAGGTGGCCGTCGGTGTCCTCCCCCGGCTTTGCGACGAAGATGCCACCGGGCTCGATGAGGCGGGAATCGGTGTCGACCGCACCGGCCACGACGGTCTCGGGCCCGGCTCCGGCGGCCGGGCGGAGTTCACCGGATGTGGCCCGGGCGACCTCGGCGAACGTCAAGGGAATCATGAGTGTGTCCGTTCTCGGTCACGAGCGCGCGCACGTCCGCGCGGGCGGCGCGATCACTGCGTCTTGGGAAGAAGGGGCGTCTGCGAATCGGAGGGCAGGACGCGGTAGTTCTTGAGCACCTGCGTCACGGCCTTCTGGAAGGCCTGGCGGTTCGCAGCAGACGATCTAATGGTAGTCGGCTCGTCGAGCGTGGTCAGAACGACGTACTGCGGATCGTCGGCCGGCACGATGCCGATGAGCGACGTGAAGTACACCCCGGACTTGTAGCCGTTCTCTCCGGCGACCTGCGCGGTACCCGTCTTGGCGGCGAGACGATACCCGTCCACGGCGATGAAATCGGCCATCTGCGCCTGCACCGCGACGTTCTCGAGCATGAGGGTCACCGCGTCCGCGGCCTCCTTCGAGACGACCTGCTCGGGTTCGGGCAGGTCGGGCTCAACCACGGTTCCGTCGGCGAGAGTGCAGGATTCCACGATCGACAGCGGCATCTTCAGGCCGCCGTTCGCCAGGGCCTGGTATGCGCTCGCGACCTGCGGGGACGTCATCGTGTAGCCCTGCCCGAAGGTCGTGGCGTAGAACGTCTGGTTGTCCCATTCGGAGACGGGATGCAGAACCCCCTGCGGCTCCTGCGGCCAGTCGATCGCCGTTCCCCTCCCCACCCCGAAGCGTTGCAGGTACTCGTGGCGGGTGTCGGCGGTGAGCATCTCGCCGAACTTCGACAGCGCGACGTTCGACGAATCGATGAGCGCGCCGGTGAGGGTGTAGTTCAGCACCGGGTGCGATTCGAAATCGCCCACGCGGGCACCGTTGGGGAAGGTCTCGTAGTCCCCCGCGCTCACGGTCGTCAGAGGCGTCGCCACACCCGCGTCGATGACACTGGCGGCGGTGATGGCCTTGAGGGTGGAGCCGGGCTCGTAGGACTCGAGGAACAGGCGCGAGCCGCGGTCCTCGGGGGCCGAGCCGTCGACGTTGTTCGGGTCGACCGTCGGGTACTCCGCGGCGGCCCGGATCTTGCCGGTGGCCACCTCGAGCACCAGGATCGCCCCGCTCGAGGCCTGCTTGTTCTGCACCTCTTCGGCGATGAGCTGCTGCAGGTACCACTGCAGGTCGCGATCGATCGTCAACTGCAGCGTGCCGCCGTCGACGGCGGGCGTCTCGATCTCGGTGCCGGGGATCACAACCCCGTCGGCGCCACGCAGGTAGCTGCGCTCTCCGTCCTGGGGCGCAAGGCAGGTGTTCTCGATCTGCTCCACGCCGGCCAGGGGCTCGCCGTCGGAGCCCATGAAGCCCAGCAGGTTGCCCGCGACCGCCCCGTCGGGGTAGGTGCGCTGGGGGTGCGGGTCGAAGCGCATGAACGGCGCCCGCAGCGCGGCGAGTTCGCGGTACTGCTCGGTCGTCAGGCCGCGCTTGAGGTAGGCGAACCGGCTGCCGGGGTCGGCGGCGAGGGCATCGTCGACGATTTTGATGATCTCGTCCGCGCTCTGCCCGGTGATGGCCCCCATCTCGGCGGCGACCTGCTCCCAGGGCACTTCGACGGTCACACCGTCGATCTCGCGGTCGACGGGACCGACGTTGAGCGGATCGAGCTTTCCGTCGTACTTGAGGATGCTGGTGGCCAGCGGTTCGCCGTCTGCGTCGACGACCTCACCCCGCGTGCCGTAGAGCTGCTCGTGCGCGCCGAACGCGAGCTCCTGGGAGTCGGCGATGTGCCCGTCCGCGTTCACGACCTGGATGTCGACGAGCCGCAGGATGAACCCCGAGAGCACGGCGAGGACGACGGCGAGGGCGACGACGGTGCGCCGGCGCGGACTGCGGGTGGCTCGGGTCGTCATATCTCTCAGTGTGTGCGGGGAACGGGGAGTCCGTCGGTGATCGGCGGGGGTGTCGCGGCATCCGTCGCAGCAGCGGCTGCGCCGGCGCCCGCCGGCGCGTCGGGCGCGACCGGCACGCCCTCGATGGTGGACAGCGGTGCGGTCACCAGCGGGGCCTCGGCGATGAGGGCGTTCGGAACGGAGGGCCGGCCCAGCGCATCGATGGTCGATCCGCCCAGCGCGACTTCACCGGCGCCGAGGACCGCGCCGTCGCTCAGGCGCAGATAGTTCGGCGACTCGGCGATCATCATGCCCAGCGCGGACGCATTCGCGGCCAGGAACTGGGGGGAGTTCAGCCCGGCGACATCGTCGGTGAGGATCTGCTTCTGGTACGTCAGATCGCGCTGTTCCCGCGTGAGCTGCGCGACCTCGTACGAGCCCTGGGTGGTGACGATCGACAGGCCCATCTGCGCGGCGCCGATGGTGACCGCCCCGGCCACGGCGACGATCCCATAGAGAAGGCGCGGTCGCCGGCGCGGCGCCGGCGCGGCGACGACCTCGAGGCGTCGGCGCGGCCGGTCGATCGGTGCGGGCAGCGCTGCGGCCGTGGCCGCCGCGGAGCCCAGGGGCAGCGTGCTCATGCGTCCTCCCGCAGTCGTTCGGCGGCGCGCAGCCGCACGGGCGTTGCCCGCGGATTGCGGGCCCGCTCCTCAGCGGTGGCGAGCTCGGCACCCTTCACCAGCAGCTTCATGCGCGGGGCATGCTCGGGCAGTTCCACCGGCAGACCGGCCGGCGCGGTCGAGGCCGTTGCCGCAGCGAGCTCGCGCTTGACCAAGCGGTCCTCGAGGGACTGATACGACAGCACCACGATCCGCCCGCCGACCGGGAGCAGGCCCAGGGCCGCAGGAATGGCGCGTTCCAGCGCCGACAGCTCGGCGTTGACTTCCACCCGCAGCGCCTGAAACACGCGCTTGGCGGGGTGGCCGGCATTCTTCAGCGCGGCGGGGGTCGCCGCCTGCAGGATGTCGACGAGCCGGCCGGACCGCGTGATCGGCTCCGTCCGGCGTGCCTCGATGATTGCGCGGGCATAGCGGCCGGCGAGCTTCTCTTCGCCGTACCGCTCGAAGATGCGGCGCAAGTCGCCCTCGCCGTAGGTGGCGAGGATGTCGGCCGCGGTCGTCCCCGCGGTCTGGTCCATGCGCATGTCCAGCGGCGCGTCCCGTGCGTAGGCGAAGCCCCGGTCCGCCTCGTCGAGCTGAAGAGACGAGACGCCCAGGTCGAACAGGATGGCGTCAGCGGTCTTCCGACCCGTGGATGCCACGGCCTCGGCGATGCCGTCGTAGACGGTGTGGACGAGCGTGACGCGGTCTCCGAAGCGCGCGAGCCGCTCCCCCGCGATGCGCAGGGCGTCGGTGTCGCGGTCCAGCCCGATCAGCTGGGCCTCGGGGAACCGTTCGAGCATCGCCTCGGAGTGGCCGCCCATGCCGAGCGTGGCGTCGACGAAGACGGCTCCCTCGTGCTGCAGGGCCGGCCCGAGCAGCGCGACGCAGCGCTCGAGCATGACGGGGGTGTGGATGTCGCGGGCTTCCATGATGTGAAGGGCGTGGTCCTCGATCCTGATCCCCATCCGCTCCGACCTGGCACCGGGGAAGTGTGTCAGGGCGTGCGGCTGGGAGTCACGATCGAGGCTCAGAAGAGGCCCGGGATCACCTCCTCCTCCATGTCGGAATAGCTGTCTTCGTTTCCTTCGGCGTACGCGTTCCACGCGTCGGCGTTCCAGATCTCGGCGTGTGCGCCGACACCGGTGACGACCAGCTCGCGGTCGAGGTTGGCGTATGCACGCAGGGGCGGCGGGATGGTGATGCGGTTCTGGCTGTCGGGCTTCTCGGCGCTGGCGGCCGAGAGGAACATGCGCTGGAAGTCGCGGGACTGCTTGTTGGTCAGGGGCGCTTCGCGGATGCGCTCGTACACGCGCTCGAACTCGGCGGTGCTGAACACATACAGGCAGCGCTCCTGGCCGCGCGTGATGACGACGCCCGGACCGAGGTCGTCCCGGAACTTCGACGGGAGGATGACGCGCCCCTTGTCGTCGAGCTTGGGAGTGTGGGTGCCCAACAGCATCTCCACCACCCCCTTAGTCCGGCCCCGCCAGGTAGCGCCACTTTACTCCACTTCCCTCCACTTCACTACACAAACCCCCGACATTGCCCGTCGGCCACCCCGAGGAGCCGCAAACACACGAAAAAAGAGCACCGACCCTGAGGTCGGTGCTCTTGCGTTTCGAGAGGTCAGTGCCGGTCTTGGCGGCGATCCCAGCGTTCGTTCATGCGATCCATGAACGAAGTGGAGGAGCGTGGAGGAGTG
>NZ_JANJFJ010000199.1:0-8195 GCF_024626565.1 Microbacterium sp. zg.Y909 | reverse complement strand
CCGCCCTCGTGGCGCTCGTCGCCAACGGCTGGGTCGTGGCGCTCATCGTCGTCGGCGTCGTGGTGCTCGTGAACCAGCTGGAGGGCAACTTCCTGCAGCCGGTCCTCATGGGACGGTCGATGAAGCTTCACGCCTTCGTCGTGCTGATCGCGCTGACCGTCGGCACGGTGCTGGGCGGCATCCTCGGGGCCGTACTCGCGGTACCGATCACGGCCGTCGTATGGGGCGCCGTGCAGGTCTGGGACGGCGACAACAAGCCCGCCCGGTGGGCGCGCCCGAAGCCGAATGAGGCTGAGGCCGGCTCCCCGGAGCGCTGGGCCCGCTCGCGTCGCAAGCGCAAGGCGGTCGCCGAGGCTGCCAAGCACCCCGTCACCCAGCCGGTGTCGTAGGGCTCAGCCCTCTTCGGGCTGCCGCGCGCGGCTGGGTTGCACCCGCGGGGGCTCTCCCGGCATCTTGGGGAAGTCCGGCGGGAACGGGAGCTCACCGAGCCCGTCGGCGACGTCACGCTCCCACCACTGCAGCAGCGTGTCGATGCGCCCGGGAGCGGCCTGCAGATCCGCCCACGGGTCGCCGACGTCCGCGAGTCGCGCGGGGACCGTGCGCACGGTGAAGGCGGCGGGGTCGACCCCCGCCGCGAGCTCGTCCCATGTCACCGGCGTCGCCACCGGCGCACCGGGGAGCGCCCGCGGGCTGTAGGCGCCCGCCATCGTGCGATCGCGGTTGGCCTGGTTGAAGTCGAGGAAGATGCGCTCTCCGCGCTCCTCCTTCCACCAGTTCGTCGTGACCTTCTGCGGCATCCGCCGCTCGAGCTCGCGGCTGGCGGCGATGACGGCGTGGCGCACGTCGAGGAACTCGTGGGTGGGTTCGATCGGACAGAAGACGTGGATACCGCGGTTGCCGCTGGTCTTGAGAAACGCGGTCAGCCCCGCCTCGGCGAGCACGTCGCGCAGGGCCGGCGCCACCGCGGCGGCATCGGTGAAGTCGGTGCCCGGCTGCGGGTCGAGATCGATGCGCAGCTCGATGGGGTTGTCGGTGTCGGCCGCGAGCGATGCCCACGGATGGAAGACCACGGTGTTCATCTGCACGGCCCAGACGGCGGCGGCGATCTCGCGGAGGACGACCTGCGGATGCCGACGCCCGCTGTTGTAGGTGACCATGACCTCGTCGACGTACTCCGGCGCGCCCTTGGGCGGGTTCTTCGAGTAGAACCGCTCCCCGTCGATGCCCGCGGGGAAGCGCTCCAGCGACACCGGCCGGTCGCCGTTGGCGGTGAGGAACGGCTCGGCCACCGCGATCACGTACTCGGCCAGCTCGTGCTTGGTGATGCCGAGATCGGGCCACAGCACCCGGTTGGGGCTCGAGAGGCCGACCTCCCGGTCGCCGTCGGGACCGGGGACGGTGAGGGTGATGCGCTCCGATGCCATGCCCCGACCCTAGGGGCGCAGCCCACGCGGCGCACCGCCCGGTGCGGGGTGTCGCGGGGCGGCTCAGGCGGTGAGCGCGATGACCGGGGCGAGCGCCGACCGGTCGAGCATGATCCACGGACCGGCCGGGTCGACGACGACGCCGCTGAGGCCGGCGTCGGCGACGAGCGCCTTGGACAGCTGCTGCGGGGTGAGCGGCACCGCGCGGTCGTTGCGGCCGAGCACCGCGACCTCGAGCGGGTGCGAGAACACCTCGAGGTGACGGGAGCCGTTCGCGCCGCGCACCTCCGAGACGCCCATGCGCTTCTCCTCGCCGGGCACCGCGCCCGCGGCCACCCACACACGGGTGGTCGCGAGGGCTGCCCCCACAGCCGCGGGAGTCTCCTCGGTGCGCTCGCCGGCGAGCAGGTTCTTCAGCGTGAACTCGGGGTCGGCGTCTTGGAGGGTCTTCTCCACGAGGGCCTTGGGCAGGATGGCCCGACGACCCGGGGTCGCGTGGTCGAGGACGAACCCGGCGTACGGGCCGTCGACGACGTTGCGGAGGATCGCGCCGACGGGCTGTCCCATCGCGGAGGTCTCCTTGTCGCCGTCGGCCGCGACGCTGGCCTGCAGCGCGTCGCCACCGGTGAACGCCAGCAGGTACCGGTCGTCGCCGACCGCGGAGACCGCCATGGTGAGCTGCTTGCCCTCGGCCAGCTGCGCCCGGGCGTCGCCGCGCACGCGGACGAACAGATGGCCCTGCAGCAGCTGGCGCATGAGCATCATGATGTCGAGGGGTTCGGGCTGCTCCGGCAGCGCCAGAAGCGCCTGGCGCACGAGCACGTTGTCCGGGAGTCCCGGCACGCTCTCGGTGCGCGCCGGAGCCTCGGCCGGTCCCCGCTGCACCCGCTGAGCACCTTCGGGCACGGGCACCGACGCCGGCCGGGCCGCCGGGGCGGGCTTGCCGAAGGTCGACATCGAGATGTTCACCTGCGGCACCGCCTCGGCGTCGACGCCCGGCGCTTCCTGCTGGGGGGCCACGTCAGCCGTCTCGACCTCGTCGGGTGCAGTGGTCTTCTTGTCGCGCCGGGAGAACAGAGCCATCTGTCGAGCGTAGCCGGTGGGTGGGAAGGCGACGGGGACCCGGATCGTCCATGCTCGGGTCCCCGTCGCCTGTCAGACCAGCTCGCGCACCCACTCGCTCTCGCTGCCGATCCAGCGGTTGATCGACAGCGGCCTGGCCGCCGACTCACGATAGGCGCCCGCGAAGACAGGGGCGAAGGCGGCGTTGACGGCGTCGAGGCGGTCCTGCTCCTCCCGAATGCGGGGCATGACCGCCCGGAACGCCGCGATGACGGCATCCTCATCGATCTGGGTCAGCCGGCCGTTCTCCACCGTCACCACGCCGTCGACCATGACGCGCACGATCGACGACCCGTTCTCGCTGTAGACGAGGTGGTTCTCCAGCCGGTTCGTCGGCAGGAAGGCCAGTGTCTCGGTGTCGAACATCACGAGGTCGGCCTGCTTGCCCACCTCGATCGACCCCACCGAGCCATCCAGCACACCGCTGCGCGCGCCGCCGAGAGTGGCCGCGTGGAGCACCTCGGGCACCGTCGGCCACCGCTCGTAGTCGGGCTCGGTGACCTTGTGCAGGAGCGCCGCCGTCTTCATGACTTCCATGAGACGCGGCGTGTCACTCGATGAGCAGCCGTCGGTGCCGAGCCCGAGGTTCACCCCGGCGTCGTGGTAGCGCCGCCACGGCAGCACGCCCGAGCCGAGCTTGAGATTCGATATGGCGTTGTGCGACACCGACACCTCGGCGCGGGCGATGCGCTCGATGTCTTCGTCCGTGACCCAGATGCCGTGCGCGAACGTCGTGCGGCGACTCAGCGCTCCGATCTCGTCGAGGTGCTGCACGAGGGTGCGCCCGCCGTACAGCTCGTCGCCGGTCACGGCCTGCATCTTCGTCTCGAGCACGTGGATGTGCACCTCGGCGTCGAACTCGGCGGCGAGCGCGTTCGCGCCGACCAGCAGATCGTCCGTCACCCGCTGTGGACCCGAGGGCGCCAGCATGTAGCGGATGCGGCCGTCGCCCGCGCCGTGGTGCTCCGCGAACGCGGTACGCGAGTAGTCGAGGTACTCCTGCGCCGACAGAGTCGGCTGACGGCGCACCTCCTGCACGAGCTCGGCGGGGAGCCGGTCGGCGACGAAGGGCAGGGTGTCCACGAACGGCCGGTTGATGATGTGACCCGACACGTTGGCCCTGATGCCGATCGCCTCGTACGCGTCGGCGACGGCGGCGAGCTGGTCGAGGTCCTGCCCCGGGGTCTCGAGCACGTCGTCGATGAGGGTCGTGACGCCGTTCTTCATCGACTCCATCGCGAACATGAGGGTGCGCAGGGTGATGATGTCGGGGTCGAGCCGCGCGCCGCCGAGGATCGGGTAGGAGTACAGCATCCACAGCTCCAGGGGCAGGTTGTCGTAGCGCCCCTTGTACAGGTACTCCCACGAGTGGGTGTGCGCATTGACGAATCCCGGCGTCACGAGCATGCCGGCGCCGTCGATCACCTCGTCCCCGTCGCGGGGGATGATCTCGGTCGAGATCTCGGCGAACCTGCCGTCGACGATGCGCAGGTCGCGGCGGACGGGGGTGGCTCCGGTCGTGGCGTCCATCGTGATGACGTGGGCGCCGCGGATGACGGTGGTGCTCATGGTTCAGGCCTTCGTGACGGGGGCGGATGCCGCGGTGCGGCGGGCGATCAGGTGGCAGACAGGCGCGGCGATCATCGCGACGATGATGCCCTGCACAGCCGGGCTGCCGATGCCGGTGACGACACCGAAGACCGCGGCAGCCGTGCCGAGCAGGTAGGCGGCGATGCCGGGCCAGATGAACGGCGTGACCGCGTCGAGGTCGTGCCCCGGGTCGCGGCGCCGCCACACGAAGAGGAACGTCCCGATGATGACCCCGCCCAGCGGCGGGATGACCGTGCCGAGCATGACGAGGAAGCCGGTCATGGCATCCGCCGCTCCGCTCACGGCGAGGGCGATGCCGATGATGACCCCACCGATCACGAACGGGCGCTTGTCGTTCTTGCCGAACATCTCCGCTCCGGCGACGCCGAACGCGTAGGCGGCGTTGTCGTTGGTGGTCCAGAGGTTGAACGTGAGCATGAAGACGCCGACGACGGCGAGGCCCATCGTGAACAGCAGCACCGTGAAGTCCGCTTCCCCGAAGGCGAGGGCGCCGATGCCGCCGAAGATCAGCATCGCGCTCTCGATGATGATCACCGTGACGAGGGTGGCCACGAATGCGCCGCGCGCCGTGCGGGCGAAGCGCGTCCAGTTGCCGATCTGGGTGCCGCCCGAGATGAACGTGCCGATCATCATGGTGAGCGCGAGGCCCAGCGGGATGGAGCCGTCTCCGGTGGTGGCGAACATCCCGCCCCACCCGCCGACCTCATTCACCGACAGCGTGGTGACCCAGATGCACAGGGCGAACATCAGCGGCACCGACACCCACGACAGCACCTCGATGCCCTTGAACCCCCAGTAGGCGGTCGTGGCCATGAGGATGCCGCCGCCGATGGCGAGCGGCCACGACACCTCCCATCCGAGGGCGGAGGCGAGCAGGTCCGCGAAGATGCCGACGGTGATGCCGTACCAGCCGATCTGCGTGCCGCCGAGGACCAGTGACGCCCACTTGCCGCCGACCCGACCCAGGACGAGCCGGGACAGCAGCACGGTGGACAGGCCGGTGCGGGCGCTCGCCGCGCCGAGCGCGGCGACGTACAGGGCGAGGATGCCCGCAGCGAGAAGGGCGGCACCGAGGAAGCCGGTGAATCCGAATGCACCGGCGACCTGACCGCCGGTCACCATCGTGGGGGTGAAGAAGACGAAGCCCGCGACGACCACCACGACGGCGAACCACCCCTGGCGGGCGCCGCGCGGAACACGGGTGAGAGGGTAGTCGGCGTCGGTGGTCTCGACGGGGTGGCTGGGCTGTGCGGGTGGGGCGATGGTGACCATGAGGGTGCTCCTTTCCGAGTGGTCCCATCAGAGCCCCGGATTGTTTCGCGGCGATTGCACGGCCACGACAAGTGGTGGCGCCCACAGCGCCGGCTGCCGGGACGTGTACGAACCTCCACCCCGGGGAAACGCCGCGGTTACGGTGGGGAAACACAGCCGCCGTACCGTCGGAGCGTGGAGATTTCCAGCAGAGGCGACAGCGAGGGCGGCGGGGACGCGCAGGGCGAGCTGCGCGTGGCGCAGCTGCTGACGTGGGACGGCCCGCGGGTCGACCTCGTCGGCCGCGAGGTGGGCCTCGATCGAGTGGTGCGGTGGGCGCTGCCCACCGACCTGCTGGATCCGTCGCCGTACCTGCGCGGCGGTGAGGTAGTGCTGACGTCGGGCATCTCGATGCACGACGCCGCAAGCCAGGAGGCGTTCGCCCGTGCGGTCTGCGCAGCTCGTCCGGCGGCCGTCGGGTTCGCGCTCGGTGTCGTGTCGCACACGGTGCCCCCCGCGCTGACCCGGGCGGTGAACGCGTGCGACGTCGCCATGCTGTCGGTGCCGCCCGCGGTGGCCTTCGTCGAGATCACCCGCCGCATCGCGGCAGAGCAGCAGTCGCGGGCCACCCAGGAGCGGGCGCGCGCCGAGGTCGGGGCGCTGATGGACATGGTGCGCCGCGGCCATGCCAGCCCGATCGTGCTGCGCGAGCACATCGACGGCACCCTCGGAGAGGCGGCGTCGATGTGGGTGCTGGCCGCCCGCGGTCCCCTGCCCGACCCCGACGGCGCGGCCGTCCGGGGAACCACCGGCGGGCTGTCCATCTCGCTCATGGCCACCGGGCTGGGCGCCGGGCCCGACCGGGCGGGCTGGCACGGACCGATCGGCTGGAGCGGGCCGGTGAGCATCACCGGGCTCCCGGGGGCGCTGCGCGAGGCGACGGCGGCCGCCGCCCTCGCGTCACGCGTGGGCGAGCCCCGCGGTCCCCGCGACCTCGCCACCTGGGAAGGGCTCGTCGAGCGACTGACCCCTGATCAGCTCGCCCCTTTCCGCGATCACGTGCTGGCGCCGCTGCGCGCCTACGACGCACGCCACCGGACGCACCTGCTCGCGACGGTGGAGCGTATCTGCGACGGCGCGGCGACACTGCAGGCAGCGGCCGACGACCTGTTCGTCCACATCAACACGGTGCGCAAGCGCGTCGCCCGCATCGAGGCGCTCACCGGCATCAATCCGCTGGAGCCGCGAGGCCGCGCCGCGTTCCTCGTCGCGCTGGCCGCACACAGGGACTGACGCTCAGAGCTTGACGATCGGCGCGACCTTGATCAGCAGCTTCTTGGCCCCGGCGGTGTCGAAGCGCACGTGGGCGATGCGCTTGGCGCCCTCGCCGGTGACGGTGTCCACCCGACCCTCGCCGAAGTCGTCGTGGCGGATGCGGTCGCCGGCGGCGAGCTCGAGATCGCCGTTGTCGCGCACCTTCGCCGTCACACGGTTCGGGAACCGGCTGGGGTCGGTGACGCGGGCGGAGCGCCCGAGCGGCACCAGGTCGTCGCCGTAGCGCGACCCTCCGCCGAAGCCCCCGGACGAGCCGGAGCCGCCGCCGGGGCGCCGCGCGTTCAGCGCCCGCGACTGCGTGCCGCCGCGCGAGTTGACGTCGCCGGGCGACTGCCGCCAGTGCACGAGGTCGGCCGGGATCTCCTGCAGGAACCGGCTGGGCATGGCCGCCGAGACCTCGCCGAACTGCGCGCGGGTCATCGCCAGCGACAGGTAGAGGCGCTTGCGTGCGCGGGTGATGCCGACGTAGAAGAGGCGCCGCTCCTCCTGCGGTCCGCCCGGCTCCCCCGTCGAGATGCGGTGCGGGATGAGGTCCTCCTCGACGCCGGTGAGGAACACCGTGTCGAACTCCAGGCCCTTGGCGGTGTGCAGAGTCATCAGCGACACCGAGCCGGATCCGTCGTCGAGGTCATCGGCATCCGAGACGAGGGCGACATCGGTGAGGAAGTCCAGGATCGTGCCCTCGGGATTGTTGCGGGCGAATTCGCGCGCGACCGCGACGAACTCGTCGAGGTTCTCCACCCGCGCCTCGTCCTGCGGGTCCTTGCTCCGCCGCAGGGCGTCGAGGTAGCCGCTCTTGTTCAGCAGCAGCGTCAGCCCCTGGGCGATCGCCGACGGCGGCGGCAGCTCCCCGGAGGCGGGCAGCATGAGGTCGGATGCCTCGGCCAGCACGGCATCCAGCTGCGAGATCGCTGTCTGCAGCTTCGGCCCGACGCCCAGTGCGGAGGCGTTGGCGAGCGCGTCGCGGAAGGTGATCTGCTCTTCGGCGGCGTAGCGGGCGATGGCCGTCTCGGTGACATCGCCGATGCCGCGACGCGGACGGTTGAGGATGCGGCGCACCGCCATCTCGTCGGCGGGGTTCGCCACGGCGGTCAGATAAGCCAGCGCGTCCTTGATCTCGGCGCGTTCGTAGAACTTGGTGCCGCCCATGATCTTGTACGGCACGGCCGAGCGGATGAAGATCTCCTCGAGCGCACGGGACTGCGAGTTGGTGCGGTAGAACACCGCCATGTCGGAGTACCCGACCCCGGCCTTGCGCAACCGGTCGATCTCGTCGGCGACGAACTGCGCCTCGTCGTGCTGCGAATAGCCGGTGAAGCCGACGATCTTCTCCCCCGCCCCGACGTCGGTCCACAGCTTCTTGTCCTTGCGGTCGAAGTTGTTGCCGATGACGGCGTTCGCCGCCGACAGGATGTTCTGCGTCGAACGGTAGTTCTGCTCCAGCAGCACCAC
>NZ_JANJFJ010000198.1:0-8248 GCF_024626565.1 Microbacterium sp. zg.Y909 | reverse complement strand
GTGGCGGTGGACGACGTCACCCGCACGGTGTCGAAGACCCACGCCTTGCTGCATCGTGCCGACTCGGGGTGGAAGGTGACCGACCTGGCATCCACCAACGGCGTCTTCCTCGCCGATGAAAGCGAAGTCGCCGGCACCGCCACGGTGTCGGGGGTCTTCTTCCTGGGCGACGCGCGCCTGGAACTGCTCGCCGACGCGTGATGCCCGCCACGCCCATGCCCACCGCGAGCAGTCTGCAGGTCACGTGCGGCACGCACACCGACCCGGGGCTGCGGCGACCCGTCAACGAGGATGCGCTGTTCGCCGAGCACCCGGTGTACATCGTGGCCGACGGCATGGGCGGTCACGACGCCGGGGACCTCGCCAGCGCGGCGATCATCGAGGTGTTCCGGCCGCTGGCCGGTCGTGACGACCTCACCCCCGACGATGTCGCCGCGGCGGTCGAGCGCGCACACACGGCGGTGTCGGACATCGCCGCGAACCGGCCGCGGGGGGCCGGGTCCACGCTCACCGGCGTCGTCGCGGTGTGGCAGGACGGTGTACGGCGGTGGCTGGTGGTCAACGTCGGCGACTCCCGCGTCTACCGGCTGCTGACAGATCAGCTCGAACAGCTCACCGTCGACCACTCCGTTGCCCAGGAGCTCGTCGACGAGGGCCGGCTCGCCCGCCACGAGATGTCGTCGTTCCGCGGCCGCAACGTGATCACCCGTGCGATCGGCCAGGAGCGCAGTCGCGCGGACTACTGGCTGCTTCCCATCGTGACCGGAGAACGGCTGCTGGTCTGCTCCGACGGTCTGTCGGGAGAGCTCACCGATGAGGCCATCCGCGCCGGGCTCACCCTGGGCGGTGCCCCCGGCCAGACCGCCGGTTCGCTCGTCGCCCAGGCGATCGGCCACGGCGGACGGGACAACATCTCCGCGATCGTCATCGATGTGGTCGCCGGCGGAGTCAACCCTCGGCAGGAGGCCACCACCGGAGGGCTGCCCTTCGCCGACGAGACGTCCGCCACGGTCGAAGTGTCCACCCTCCGCTCGATGCGCACGAGGAGGAGCCGTGGCTGAGTGGTCCTCTGCGCCCGGTCAGCTGCCTGCCATCGTCACCGACGACCTGGCGCTGCTGTTCTCAGGCACCCACGCCACACGCGCGGCGCGGGCGGTGCTGTCTCACACCGCCGCCGGTGACGGCTGGGAGAGCGTCCTGGACCTCATGCTGCGCGGCGGCTTGGGCGGCCTCCCGGACTTCTTCGCCGGTCAGGTCGATGGCACGGTACTGGCCGGTGCCGTGCGCGGCGACGCGCGGCTGACCGCGACCCACCTCGACGGCAGCACGACCCAGCTCGACGGCGTCGGTCTTCGCACCTGGCGCGAGTTCCGGCTGGAAGATGTGGCAGCGTTCACCGCCGACGCGGGCCCCGGTACGGGTCTCCCGCTCGCCCCCGCACGCCCCGGCCCCCTCGCCGTGTCACAGCTCGGCTGCGTCATGGCGCCCGCCGTGCCGGCACCGTCACCGTCACCGTCACCGTCACCGTCACCGTCGGACCCTGCACTCACGCTGGAGTTCTCGGACTTCCTCGAACCGGCGACGGCCCCCGACGAAGCTCGGGCGGTCCCCGCGTCACCGCTGGCCGCGGCACGGGCCGACGGCCCCGCGACCGGACGCTACGACGACCTCTTCGGTGCCACGATCCACTTCGGCGTCGAGGCAGCGGCCGTCCGACCGCCCGATGACGATGACGAAGAGCACGCGCTGGAGGAACCGGCCGCCGCCGTCAGCGGGATCGTCTGTGTCGCCGGCCACCCCAATCCCCTCGCGCGGGTGACCTGCACCCGCTGCGGCGCGTCGCTCACGGGGGCGGTGCTCTCGCGCGTGCCGCGTCCGGAGCTGGGTGCCGTCGTGCTGCCCGACGGTCGCGAGGTGCCCCTCGTCGGGGCCCTGCTCATCGGCCGCAGCCCACGGGTCGACCGCACCGACGGCGACGCGATCCCCACCCTCGTCGTGATCGACGACCCCGACGTCTCCCGCACCCACGTGCGCGTGCTCATCGAAGGGTGGCAGGTGCTCCTCGAGGATCTGGGCTCCACCAACGGCACCGTCTTCACCGCGCTCGGCACCGGACCGCGACGCATCCGCCCCGGCGAGGCGGTGCTCGTCACCGACGGCGCCGTGGCAGACCTCGGCCCCCGCAGCCGCATCACGTTCACGGGTGTCCCGTGAGCGCCCGCTACGGACCGGTCGATGTCCCCGGCTTCACGCTGCAGCGCCCGCTGGGCTCGGGCGGCTACGCCGACGTGTTCCTCTACGAGCAGCACCTGCCGCGCCGGCTCGTGGCGGTGAAGATCATGCACGAGCCCGTCGATGATCCCGCCGCCCGCGCCCGCTTCGAAAGCGAAGCGAACCTGATGGCGGCGCTGTCGACCCACCCGTCGATCGTGACCATCCATCACGCCGCTGTCGCCGACAACGGCCGACCGTACCTGGTGATGGAGTACTGCTCGCGCCCCACGCTGGCCGAGACGTACCCGCACCGGACGGTCAGCGTCCCCGAACTGCTGCAGACGCTCGTGCGGCTCTGCGGCGCGGTCGAGACTGCGCACCGCGCCGGAATCCTGCACCGCGACATCAAGCCGGCGAACGTGCTGACCACCGACTACGGGTGGCCGGCGCTGACCGACTTCGGGTTGTCGTCGCTCGCCGGCGCCGCGGCCGACGCGGCCGGGGTGTCGGTGCCGTGGGCCGCCCCGGAGCTGGTCAGCGGACGCGGCTTCGACGCCCGCTCGGACGTCTACGCCCTCGCGGCGACGGCCTATACCGTCCTGGCCGGACGGACGCCCTTCGAGGACCCGCGAGCGCGCACGGACCTCACCGCGCACGTGACCCGGGTGCTGACCGAGGCCGTTCCACCCATCGGCCGCGACGACGTGCCGATCGCGCTGGAGCGTCTCATCATCACCGCGCTGGCCAAGGATCCCGACCGGCGGTCGCAGACCGCGTCGGAGTTCGCCCGCACCCTCCAGCGCATCGAGCAGGACCTGCACCTGCCCGTGACGAATCTCGACATCCCCGCCCTGGCGCCGACAGCGGCGCCCCCGATGCCGCCGGCGATCGACGACGCCGACCTTCCGGAGCGCACCCGTCTCGTGACACGCCGGAGCCCGGAACCGGCGCCCGATGACCACACTCTGCTTTCCAGCCGCCCGCCCGCCGCTGCGCAGCAGCCGTCGGACGCGGATGCCGCCCCCGGTGCCGTCGCCGCCGACGACCACACCCTGCTGTCCAGCCGCGCAGCGGCCGGCACGGGCGACGATGCTCCCCCACCGGCCGACGCCACGCTGCTCGCCGCGCGCCGCACCGGCGTCCCCACTGAGCCCGCCCGACAAACCGACGACGAGCACACGCGGCTCGCCGCCCGACGGTCCGCCCCGGCCGCCGCCGACGCCCCGCCCGCCGCCGACGACGACGCCGACGCCGACGACGAGCACACGCAGCTCGCAGCCCGCCGCTCCGGTGCGGCAGGCGACCGCGACGCGCTCGCCACCGACCCCCTCGCCGCAGCTCCGTCCCCGGGACGCACCGCCCGGGATCCGGCCGCCGAAGCGGCACGCGAGGCGTACGGCATCCGCAGTTCGCCCGTTGTGGCACCGGTGGTGCGCTCCGCGCCCGCGCGGGCCACGCCGGTCCGGACTGCTGCGGCGACCGAACCGCGCCGTCCTGCCCGGGGGCGGCGGGTGGCGATCGCGGCGATCGCGATCGGGGCGACGGTGGCGGTCATCGCCGCCGCCATCGCGGGCATCGGTGTGCTGGTGGGGCTATGACGACGAGGGATGGGATGACGATGACGCACGCGCGCGCGGCCGCTGAGGGCACGCTCGGGATCGAGTTCTGCGGGGAGTGGCATCACCCGACGCCGGGCACCACGTTCTCGGTGGGCAGGGACGCCGACCTCACCGTCGACACCAACCAGTACCTGCACCGCCGTCTGCTCGCCTTCGACGCCGATGGCGACCTCTGGTGGATGTCGAACATCGGCCAGTCGATCTCGGTGAGCATCGCCACACCCGACGGTGCATACCAGGCGGTGCTCGGGGCCGGCGCGCGCGTGCCGCTGGTCTTCCCCGAGGTGACGGTGATGTTCTCCGCCGGGGCGTACACGTACGAGCTGGGGGTGCGCAATCACGCGGCGAGCTTCACCGGGCGCGACCCGCAGGCGACCAGCGACGTCGGCGACGGCACCACGACGATCGGCGCGGTCACCCTCACGCCGAGTCAGCGGCTGCTGCTGATCGCCCTGTGCGAGCCCATCCTGCGCGGCGGGATGGTGGGGGCCAGCCAGCTGCCCTCGTCGGCCGCGGCGGCCGCCCGGCTGGGGTGGCCGCTGACGACCTTCAACCGCAAGCTCGACAACGTCTGCGACAAGCTCGACCGCGAGGGCGTGCAGGGTCTGCGGGGCGGGGTGGGCAAGCTCGCCACCAACCGCCGCGCGCGCCTGGTCGAGCATGCCATCCTGTCCCGCCTGGTCACGCCGCAGGACCTCGATCTGCTCGAGGTCGCAGCGGCAGCGAGTGAGAAGAGCGTCCGATGAAGATCCGCGTCACCCTGCGCCGTCCCGACGGCTCGACCGAGGACATCGCCCTGGCCGCCGAGCCGGGCGTACGCGTGGGCGAGGTGGCCGACTCGATCGTCGCCCGCGACCCAGCAGGCGCTTACAACGGCCCCGCCTACGCTCCCGGCACGGTGACCCTCGAAGCGCACGCCCCCGCCGTCGGCGGCGCGTCCGAGGCACTCGACCCCGACGACACCCTCGCCGACCTCGCGCTGGCATCGGGCGTGGAGGTCGCCGTCGTCGGGCTCGACGACGCCCCGCGCGCAGATGTGGCGTACATCGAGATCGTCGGCGGCCGCCTCGCCGGACGGCGTTACACGGTGCCGCGGGGTTCGACGGTCATCGGGCGCGGCGACGACTGCGGCATCGTGCTCGATGACGCCATGGTCTCAAAGCGCCACGCGCGCCTGCACGTCGGGCGCGACCGCATCGAGCTGATCGACCTCAACTCCGCGAACGGCATCATCGTGCAGGGGGCGCCGGTGGGTCGCCTCGAGATGCAGCACGGGCAGGAAGCGGTACTGGGAAGCACCGTCATCCGCGCCGGGTTCCTGCCGTCCGAGGTGACCCAGTCCTCCCCCATCGGCGAAGTGCGGCTCACCCGCTCGCCGAGTGTGGAGCCGCGCTACATCGGTCGTGAGCTGGAGGGGGCGGACCCGCCCATCCCCGCCGACCCGCAGCCGTTCCCCTGGGCCGCCGCGCTCCTGCCCGCCATCGCCGGCCTCGCCATGTTCGCCGCCACCCAGCGACCCATCACCCTCATCTTCGTCGCGATCTCGCCGCTGATGATGATCAGCACGTGGGCGACGGCCAAGTCGCAGCAGCGGCGCAAGCTCAAGATCGAGCACACTCGCTTCGTCGCCCAGATGGAGCGACTGTCGGCACGCCTGGCGCGCGAGCGGCAAGACGAATCCCGCATCCGCGCGCGGGAAGCGGTGCCCCTGCACGAGATCTACGACGCCGTGCAGCAGTGCGCGCCGCTCGTGTGGACGCGCCGGCCCGAGCACTGGTCGTTCCTGCAGGTGCGCCTGGGGGTCGGCGACGTCCCGACCCGCAACACCGTGAAGGAGACCGGCAACACCGACCGCGCGGTCCCCGAGCAAGTGGAACAGCTCGAAGAGCTCATCGCCACCTACGAGCTCGTCCCCCGCACGCCTGTCGTCGAGAGGCTCTCGGATGCCGGTGCGCTCGGCATCGCCGGCGACACCGCCGCCGTCGCCGCGTACGGTCGCGCGCTGGCCGCACAGCTGGCGGGACTGCACGCCCCGAGCGACGTCGTCATCGGCGGGCTGCTGGGCCCCGCCTGGGCCGCGCAGTTCGCTGACGCGAAGTGGCTCCCTCACGCCATGCAGTCCGAGGCCGTGTTCGGCGGCGCACCGTTCGCCGACACCGCCTCGGCTGCGGCGAACCTGCTGTCCCGGCTCGAAGAGACCCTCAGCGCCCGCTCGCCGCGCGGGGCGGAAGGTCCGGTGCAGCTGGGCGCGATCGACGACAAGCGGGCCGCGCTGACCGCCGGCGCGGCGGTGGGGTCCGACTCCCGCTCCGAGAACGGATTCGACGGGCCGCTGCCTGCGATCGTCGTGCTCATCTCCGATGACGCCCCCGTCGACCGCGCGCGGCTCATCCAGGTGCTCGAGCGTGCCGCCGGTCGAGGGGTGTATCCGATCTGGATGGCCCCCGACACCGCGGCACTGCCCGCCGCCTGCCGCACCTTCGTCGAGCTCGGCGCCGACGGGTCGGCCGCCGTCGGCTACGTGCGCCTCGGCCGCACGCTGACCCCCGTCGAGGTGGAAGGGCTCACCGCACCCCAGTTCGCGCAGTTCTGCCGCCGGCTGGCCTCGTACGTCGACGCCGGCGAGATCGGCGCCGACACCAGCGACGTCCCCCGCTCAGTGCCGATGCTGCAGCTCATCGGCAAGGAGATGGCCACCGCGCCCGGCGCCGTCGTCGACCGCTGGGAGCAGAACGGCTCGATCCTCTCCGCCGCCACCCGCGCACCGGCTACCCCGAAGCTACGCGCGATCGTCGGACAGGCGGGCTCCGGCGCGATGCACCTCGACCTGCGCGCGCAGGGCCCGCACGCCCTTGTCGGCGGCACGACCGGCTCCGGCAAGAGCGAGTTCCTGCAGGCCTGGGTGCTCGGAATGGCTGCCGAGTACAGCCCGCAGCGCGTCACCTTCCTCTTCGTCGACTACAAGGGCGGTGCGGCCTTCGCGGAGTGCACGGCGCTCCCCCACTGCGTCGGGCTGGTCACCGACCTCAGTCCCCACCTGGTGCGTCGGGCGCTCGTGAGCCTGCGGGCCGAGCTGCACCACCGCGAGACGCTGTTCACCCGCAAGAAGGCCAAGGACATCCTCGAGCTCGAGAAGCGCGGCGACCCCGACACCCCGCCGGCGCTCGTCATCGTGATCGACGAGTTCGCCGCGCTCGTCAACGAGGTGCCCGACTTCGTGGACGGAGTCGTCGACGTCGCCCAACGAGGCCGCTCGCTCGGCATCCACCTGATCATGGCCACCCAGCGTCCCGCCGGCGTCATCAAGGACAACCTGCGCGCCAACACCAACATGCGCGTCGCCCTGCGCATGGCCGACGAGGTCGACTCCGACGACGTCATCGGCACGAAGGATGCCGCCGGCTTCGATCCCGGCATCCCGGGCCGCGGTGCGGCCAAGACGGGACCCGGCCGCCTCACGGTCTTCCAGTCCGCCTACACCGGCGGCTGGAGCTTCGTGGAGGAGGACGCACCCGAGGTCGAGCTGGAGTCGTTCGCATTCGGCCCGCCGCGCCGGTGGGAGGCCCCCAAGACCGACTCTGCCTCGGCGGAGCGCGATCTCGGCCCCACCGACCAGCAGCGCCTCGTGGCGACGATGGTGCAGGCGTCGCAGGCGGCCGCGATCGAGCCGCCGCGCCGTCCGTGGCTCGACGAGCTCGCCACCGTCTACGACCTCACCCTGCTGCGGCAGCGCACCGATGAGAAGCTGCTGCTGGGCGTGCAGGACGTGCCCCAGCGCCAGGCGCAGGACACCGTGTACTTCGAGCCCGACAACGAGGGCCACCTTGCGATCTTCGGCACCGGCGGCGCGGGCAAGAGCTCGACGCTGCGCACCCTCGCCGTCGCAGCGGGCATCACCCCGCGCGGGGGCCCCGTGCACGTGTACGGCCTCGACTTCGGCTCCGGCGGCTTGCGTATGCTCGAGGCGATGCCGCACGTCGGCGCGGTCATCCCCGCCGACGCCGGCGAGAGGGTGACCCGCCTGTTCCGCATGCTGAAAGCGGAACTCGACCGTCGCGGTGAGGCGTATGCCGCGGTCAACGCCGGCACGATCTCGCAGTACCGCTCACTGGCGGGGCGTCCCGACGAGGCGCGGATCCTGGTGCTGATCGACGGCTTCCCCACGTTCCGCTCCGAGTACGAGGCGGTCACCGGGCGGGCCGACGCGTACCAGGTGTTCCAGCAGATCATGACCGACGGCCGCTCGGTCGGCATCCACGTCGCACTCACCGCCGACCGCGGCCAGGCTGTGCCCACGGCGCTGCAGTCCACCATCCAGAAGCGTGTGGTGCTGCGCCTGTCGGACTCCGACGCCTACGCGATGGTCGGGGCTCCCCGCGACGTGCTGTCGCCCGAGTCGGTCGCCGGTCGTGCCA
>NZ_JANJFJ010000197.1:0-8260 GCF_024626565.1 Microbacterium sp. zg.Y909 | reverse complement strand
TCGCTCACGGCGATCCGCCGCGCCGGGGCGGACGCCATATTGACCTATTGGGCCGTCGAGGCCGCCGGCTGGCTGCGCGACGGTCTGTGAGGGCCGCGCAGGCGGCGGCCGGCCGCGACGGCGACGCTGAGCCGACGGCGGCGCTGAGAGAGAGTGACGCATGACTGACCGCAACGACGAACTGTTCGCACACGCGCGCGATGTGATCCCCGGGGGCGTGAACTCCCCGGTGCGCGCCTATGGCTCGGTCGGTGGAACGCCGCGCTTCGTGTCGTCGGCGCGCGGCGCGTACATCACCGACGCCGCCGGCCGTGAGTACGTCGACCTCGTCGCGTCGTGGGGGCCTGCCCTCCTCGGCCACGCGCATCCCGAGGTCGTCGAGGCCGTGCAGCAGGCGGCCTCCCGCGGCCTGTCCTTCGGGGCGCCCACCGGCGCCGAGGTGGAGCTGGCGGACATGATCGCCGCTCGGGTGTCTTCCGGCGAGCGTCGTCCCATCGAGCGCGTGCGGCTGGTGTCGACCGGCACCGAGGCGACGATGACCGCGATCCGGCTGGCCCGGGGCTACACCGGGCGGGACCTGCTGATCAAGTTCGCCGGGCACTATCACGGGCACTCCGACGGGCTGCTCGCCGCGGCCGGCTCCGGGGTCGCCACCCTCGCCCTGCCCGGTTCGGCGGGGGTGCCGGCGCCCATCGCGGCGCAGACGCTCGTGCTGCCGTACAACGACGTGGCCGCCGTCGAAGAGGCCTTCACCGTGCACGGCGACCGCATCGCCGCGATCATCGTCGAGGCGGCCGCCGCGAACATGGGGGTCGTCCCGCCGCTGCCGGGGTTCAACGCGGCGCTGGCCGACATCGCGCACCGAAACGGTGCGCTGCTCATCCTCGACGAGGTGCTCACGGGGTTCCGCGTGCACCCGGCCGGGTACTGGGGCCTGCAGCAGGATGCCGGCGAGCAGTACACCCCCGACCTCTTCACCTTCGGCAAGGTCGTCGGAGGCGGCATGCCGCTGGCGGCGCTCGGCGGCCGCGCCGACGTGATGGAGATGCTCGCGCCCGTCGGGCCGGTGTACCAGGCCGGCACGCTCTCGGGCAATCCGCTCTCGGTCGCCGCGGGCATCGCGACGCTGCGGCTCGCAACGCCCGAGGTGTACGCGCGGGTGGATGCCGCGGCATCCGTCGTGGCCGACGCCCTCGATGCCGCGCTGACGGCCGAAGGCGTGGTGCACGCCGTGCCGCGGGCCGGGTCGCTCTTCGGCCTGGCGATGCTGCCCGAGGCGCCGCGCTCGTACGCAGAGGCGCTCGAGCAGCAGGCGGCGCGGTACACCCCGTTCTTCCACGAGATGCTCGACGCCGGCGTGTCTCTGCCCCCCAGTGTCTACGAGGCCTGGTTCCTCACCGCCGCGCACGACGACGCCGCGCTCGCGCGGATCGTCGATGCGCTTCCCGGTGCGGCGCGCGCCGCGGCCGGCGCCGCGGCGTAGGGTCTGCTCCGGGGTCCAGCCGGTGGGCCCGTGCCTGGCGCCGGCGGCAACGGCCCGCCCATAGGGTGGAGCGGTGACATCCTCTCCTCGCGTCGTCGTGCTCGCCGGGGGAGTCGGCGGCTCGAAGTTCACCCTCGGCGTCCGCGAGGCGCTCGCCCGCCTTGGCGCCCCCGAGGCGACGGTCGTCGTCAACACCGGCGACGACCTGTGGCTCTCGGGTGTGCGGCTGCAACCCGACGTCGACTCGATCCTCTACGCGCTCGCCGGAGTCAATGACACCGAGCGGGGATGGGGCCGCGCCGGCGACACCGAGCGCGTCAACCACGAGCTGCAGCAGTGGGATGCCGGGTGGCCCTGGTTCACTCTCGGCGACCTCGACCTCGGCACCCACCTCGCGCGCACCGGGTGGCTGCGCGAAGGGCTCACCCCGACACAGGTCGTCGAGCGGCTCTCACATCGCTGGCCGCTCGGCGTGCGGATGCTGCCGATGACCGACACCGAGGTCGACACCCACGTGCGCGTGTCCGGCGGCGAGGTGATGCACTTCCAGGAGTGGTGGACTCGCCACCGTGCGCAGCTCGCCCCGCTCGGCTTCGACAACCCCGGCATCCGGTCGGCGCGTCCCGCGCCCGGCGTCGTCGAGGCGATCGCGGATGCCGACGTCGTGCTGCTCGCACCGTCGAACCCCGTCGTGTCGATCGGCCCGATCCTCGCCGTGCCAGGGATCCGCGAAGCGCTGGCGGCCACGGCCGCCCGGGTGGTCGGGGTGTCGCCGATCATCGGCGGGTCTGTCGTGCGGGGGATGGCCGATGTCTGCCTCACGGCGATCGGCGTGGCGACGTCCGCCGCCGCGGTGGCGGGGCTCTACGGCGCCCGACGCGACGGCGGCGTGCTGGATGCCTGGCTGATCGCGCAGGAGGACGCTCACCTCGCCCCCGACGTCGATGCGCAGGGCGTGCGCGCGGTCGTCGCCCCGCTGTGGATGCGCGATGTCGCGGCATCCGCTGCGATGGCCGACGCCGCGCTGGCCGCGGCCGAGGCCACCGCTCGCTGAGCAGCAGCCCGTCTTCGTCCGGTGTCAGCGGTCACGGCCGCGGTTGCGCTGCGGCCGGCCGCCCCTCCCGGTCAGCGGCGGGAGGCGGCGAGGGCGGCGGCGAACGCGCGCGCCCGGCGTGTGATGTCGTCCCAATCCTCCGCGGCGATCGACGGGGAGGATGCCAGGTCGCCTCCTGCGCCGACGGCGACGGACCCGGCCGCGAACCAGTCGGCGAGGTTGTCCGGCCTCACCCCGCCGGTCGGCATGAGGGGGGCATCGGGGAACGGCCCGCGCAGCGCATTCAGGTATGACGGGCCGCCGAGGGACGCCGGGAAGATCTTGACCACGTCGACGCCGAGCGCGAGGGCGCCCATGACCTCGGTCGGGGTCATGGCGCCGGTCATGACGACCGCGCCGGTGTCGCGCATCGCGCGCGTGAGGTCGGGGAGGGTTCCGGGGCTCACGAGGAACCGGGCGCCGGCGGCGACGGCATCCTGCGCCTGCGCCGTGGTGGTCACGGTGCCGGCGCCGACATAGATTCCGTCGCCATGACGTGAGACCAGTTCACGGATCACGGCGGGCGCCTCCGGGGTGGAGAAGGTGACTTCGATGCCGGTGACGCCTCCGGCGATGATCGCTTCCGCCGTACGGAGGGCATGCTCCGGCGAAGGGGCGCGGAGCACAGCGAGGATACCGGTCGTGCGGGCGCGGGCGAGACGGTCGGTCATGGGGCTCCTTGGGCTTGGCGCCATTCTGTCGGATGCCGACTTGTGATCACCACTTGAGCTCCGTGGGACGCGCGGGCCGCCTCAAACGGGAGTGGGCGCGAGTGCATCTATTCCGCGCGCAGGCGCAGGCGCGCCATGCCTCCGTCGACTTCGAGGGACGTGCCGGTCGTCGAACCGGCTGCCGGCGACACGAGGTACGCCACGGCTGCGGCGACCTCCTCCGGGCTGACCAGCCTGCCATGCGGCTGCCGTGCTTCGAGGGCCGCGCGTTCGGCCTGCGGGTCGGCTGCCTGTCCGAGCAGCCGCTCGACCCAGGGCGTGTCGGCCGTGCCCGGGTTGACGGCGTTGACGCGGATGCCCTCGCGCAGGTGGTCAGCGGCCATTGCGCGGGTGAGCGCCGAGACGGCGCCCTTCGAAGCCGAGTACAGCGCGCGCTGCGGAAGCCCCGCTGTCGAGGCGATGGAAGCGGTGTTGCAGATCGCTGCAGCGGGCGATCGGCGCAGCCACGGCAGGGCCGCCGACGTCACGCGAGCGATGCCCGTGACGTTGACGGAGAGGACGCGCGCCCACTCATCATCGTCGTTCGCGGTGATGTCCCCGACGGCTCCGATGCCGGCATTGTTCACGACGATGTCGATGCGCCCGAACCGCTCGGCGACGGCGGCGACGGCGCGGTCCACGCTCGCGCGGTCGGAGACGTCGGCGCTGAAGGCGGCGAAGCGCTCGTCGGCCCCGGACGGGTCGCGATCGAGGATGGCGATCCGTGCTCCGTCGGCATGCAGGCGGGCCGCGATGGCCGCGCCGATTCCAGATGCTCCGCCGGTGACGATCGCGACGAGCCCGTCGAGGGCCGGTGCGGCGTTCGAGTGCGGGCTTGCCTGCGTCATCGCCGCCCCTCCCATGCCACGAAGGACTGGCGCTGGTGTCCGAGTCCGTCGATCTCGATGTCGACGATATCGCCTGGAGCGCGGCGCGCCCCTGCGGCCGCTACAGCTCCATGCGCATGACGGTGATGCCGGTGAGGGCGGACTCGGAGGCATCCCGGTGCATGCCGATCTTCGTCGCCACCCGCGTCGACGCGGCGTTGTGCGGGTGGATGAGCGCCCGCAGCTCGCTGAAGCCGAGCGAGCGCGCCAGATCGCGGGCCGCCGCGGTCGCCTCGCTGGCGTAGCCGCGCCGCTGGAATCGCGGCGCCACGTGATACCCCACCTCCAGCACCCGCCGCGTGCCCAGCCGCTGCCAGGTGAGGCCGCAGTCACCGACGAACGCACCGTCGTGGTCTTCGACGAGCCACAGGCCGAAGCCGTCGTGGCGGTAGCGGCTCCGGTTGCGCTCGATCCACGCGGCCGCCTGCTCGCGGGTGAACGGGGCGGGGTAGTAGCGCATCACCGCGGGATCGCCCAGCAGGGCGGCCATCTCGTCGAGGTCGTCCTCGGTCATCTCACGCAGCCGCAGCCGCGCGGTGGTGAGCACCGCGTCGGCTTCACTGCGGGCCGCGTGCAGCAGCGCCGAGGTGCGCGGCCCCACTCCGACGTCTTCGGCCGTGCGCAGCTGCTGCAGGGTGTCCACGTCGCGGCGCAGGCCGGATGCCGTGGGCGCGGTCACCGCCACGGCGCCGAGCTTGCGGTGCCGGCCGAACGAGCCCGCGCCGAACGCCGACCGCCACGCCAGTCCGCCCGAGGCCGTCACCAGGGTCGATCCGGTGCCTTCTGCGTCCCCCACCACCGCGCGGCGGTGACGGGCCGCGGAGCGCAGCGCGCTCGCGAGCTCGTCGGGCCGCAGTGCGGGCAGGTCGCCCAAGAGTGCGGCACGGTCGCGGCCCGAGAACCCCGCGACCCCCATCGCCACGGCGGCGTCAAGCCCTTCGCCCGGGTCTCCCACGATCTCCACGGGGGCGCCGTCGGGGTCACCGGCCACGGTGGCCGCGGCATCCGGGTCGCTGCTGACCACGATCACCCGCGCGACGCCCGGGGTGCGGGCGACCGCGGCGATGGTGTCGCGGGCGATGGCGCGGGCCAGCGCCTCGCGGTCGATCCCCGGCACGGCGAGCCGCGACTTGCCGGCCTCGGCCGGCTTCACCGGCACGATCACGATCCAGTCGGCATCGGCGGCGTCGCCGCCGTGGCCCTCACCGGTCGGGGCGCCGGGGCGCACGGCTCCCGTCGCCCTCGGCCCGTCGCCCACCGGCATGTCCACCGGAGTCACCGACCGAACCTGGCCCGCAGGCGCGGCAGGATCTCGGTGCCGTAGGTGCGCAGGAATGTCTCCTGGTCGTGGCCAGGGTCGTGGAACACGAGGTGGCGGAACCCGAGGTCGACGTACCGGGCGATCTGCTCGACGTGCTCGTCCGGATCGGTGGAGACGATGAACCGCGACGCCGCGCGCTCGATCGGCAGTTCGTCGGCCCGCCGCTGCATCTCGATGGGGTCGTGGATGCCGGTCTTCTCCTCCGGCGACAGCGCGAGCGGCGCCCAGAAGCGGGTCTTCTCCAGCGCCTCTTCGCGGGTCGGGGCGAACGAGACCTTCACCTCGATGAGCGTGTCGACGTCGTCGGCGGTGCGGCCGGCCTTCTCGAGACCCTCTTCGAGAGCCGGGAGCAGCTTGTCGGTGTACAGCGCCGGGTCCTTGCCGCTCGTGGTGATCCAGCCGTCGGCGATGCGACCGGCGAGGCGGGTCGCCGCCGGTCCCGACGCGCCGATGTAGATCGGCACCGGCTGGTCGGGACGGTCGTAGACGGTGGCATCCTTCACACTCCAGAAGTTGCCCTCGAACGTCACCCGGTCGTTCGTCCACAGCTCGCGGATGAGCGTGATGGCCTCTTTCATGCGCTGGAAGCGCTCGGGCGGGTCGGGCCAGTCCAGTCCGAGCGTGACCTCGTTCAACGCCTCGCCGGTGCCGACCCCGAGGATCATGCGCCCCGGGAACATCACCCCGAGTGTGGCGAACGCCTGCGCGACGACGGCCGGGTGGTAGCGGAACGTGGGCGTCAGCACCGAGGTCCCCAGCAGCACCCGCGAGGTGCGAGCGCCCACCGCGCCGAGCCACGGCAGGGCAGCGGGGGCGTGGCCGCCCTCGTGCATCCACGGCTGGAAGTGGTCGGAGATGAACACCGAGTCGAACCCGACCTCCTCGGCCAGCACCGCGAAGTCGGCGAGCTGGGAGGGGTCGAACTGCTCGGCCGACGCCTTGTAGCCCAGGCGGATGCCGTCGGCTCCCTGAGCCTGTCCCTGCGTCATGACGTTCTCCTCTCGTCCCCGCCGGTGTGGGCGGGGGTGGTCGTGAATTCGGATCCGTCTGCCCGCGCCAGCCGCGCGCGGAACGCGTCGACGGTGCCGGGCCACAGCAGGGTCAGCCTGCCACGGTCGACGTACCAGTTGTCGCATCCGCCGGTCAGCCACGGCGTAGTGCGGGCGGCCCGCGCGATCTCGGCGGTGTAGTCGGCCTCGGCATCCGGGTGCACGCGCAGCACGCCGCGCGGCGCGGCGGCGCGACGCGCGAGGGCGCGCACGGCGTACGCGGCCTGCTCTTCGAGCATGAGCACGGCGGAGTTGTGCCCGAGCGAGGCGTTCGGCCCGTCGAGCACGAAGAGGTTCGGGAAGCCTGCGACCACCGTCGACGCGAACGACGTCATGCCCGCGGACCAGTGCTCCGCCAGGCTCTGCCCGTGCTCGCCGGTGACGAGGTCGGCGTAGGGCTGGCGCTGCGAGACGAACCCGGTGGCGAGCACGAGGGCGTCGACGCGGTGGCGGGCGCCGGATGCCGCCACCAGCTCGCCGCCCTCGACGGCCGCCAGGGCCGAGGGCTCGAGGGTGACTGCGGGGGAGGCGACGGCGGGGTAGAACTCGTCCGAGAGCAGCACCCGCTTGCATCCGAACGCGTAGCCCGGGGTGAGGGCTGCGCGCAGTGCGGGGTCGGGCACCTGCGCCGCGAGGTGTGTGAGCGCGATCTCACGCGCGGCAGCGGATGCCGCGGCGTCGCCCGACCGCGATGCGTACCGGGCCTCGCCCTCGACGTACAGGGCGGCGCGGAGCGCGGCGAGCTCCTCGGGATGCGCGGCGAAGCGTGCGCGTTCGGCGTCGTCGTACCGGCGCTCGCCGCGCGGCACGATCCAGGCCGGCGTCCGCTGGAACAGCGTCACGTGCCCGGCGATGTCGGCCAGCCGCGGCACCAGCTGCACCGCGCTCGCGCCGGTGCCGACGACCGCCACGTGCGCGCCCGCGAGGTCGGCGCGCTGATCCCACCGCGCGGAGTGGAAGATGGGCCCGGCGAACTGCTCGAGCCCGGGGATCTCTGGGATCGACGGCTCGGTGAGCCGACCGCAGGCCAGCACCAGTGCGTCGGCGGTGAGCGCGCCGGATCCGGTGTCGAGGATCCAGCGGGCCGAGTCGGCATCCCACCGCGCCGACAGCAGGGGGGTGCGCAGGCGCAGGCGGTCACCCAGGTCTTCGGCCTCGGCGACCTGCTCGAGGTACCCGTGGATCTCGGTGCCGGTCGCGTAGAGCCCCGACCAGTCCGGGTTCGGGTGGGTGGCGAAGCCGTAGAGGTGCGAGGGCACGTCGCAGGCGACGCCGGGGTAGGTGTTGTCGCGCCACGTGCCCCCGACGGATGCCGCGCGCTCCAGGATCACGAACGATTCGCGGCCCGCGCGGCGCAGCGCAATCGCCATGCCGAGTCCGGCGAAGCCCGCGCCGACGACGGCGACCTCGACGTGCTCGGTCACGGGGTGCTCGCCGGTGCGGGCGGGGCGGCGGTGGCGGGCGTCGGTGTGCCGTAGTCGGTGGTCCGCAGACGGAAGGGCCGCATCAGCCGCGCGGCGATGCGTGCGGCGTCGGATGCCGCCAGCTCCTGTCCGTGCTCGATGCCGGTGTCCGGGCGCACGCGCCCGTCGAGCAGCGTCCCGCCCAGGTCGTCGGCGCCCGCGCGCAGCAGCACGGCGGCGGCATCCCGGCCGAGGCGCGGCCACGGCACCTGGATGTGCGGGATCGAGCCGTTGAGGGCCAGTCGCGCGACCGC
>NZ_JANJFJ010000196.1:0-8306 GCF_024626565.1 Microbacterium sp. zg.Y909 | reverse complement strand
TTCAACAACGCCCTCGCCGGCGGCTCCGTGCCGGGTCCGTTGCCCCGCGGCGCCGCGATGGACGCGCTCATCGCGCTGGTCGAAGAGGCGACGCTCAGGACTCGGTGATCTCGATCTGACGGAACAGGTCGGCGTGGATCGCCGAGCCGACGGCGTCGAGCACCTCGTCGGCGACCGGCGAATCGACCGTCAGCACCGACAGCGCCTGGCCGCCGGCCGCACGCCGGGCGATCTGCATGCCGGCGATGTTGATGCCGGCCTCGCCGAACTTCTGGCCGTACACCGCGACGATGCCGGGACGGTCGGTGTAGAGCATGACGACGTGGTGTCGCTCGATGGGCAGCTCCACTGCGTAGTCGTTGATGCCGACCAGCTTCTCGATCTGCTTCGTGCCGGTGAGAGTGCCCGAGACCGACAGCTGCGAGCCGTCCGAAAGTGCGCCACGCAGCGTGATGACGTTGCGGTACTCGTCGGACTGGTCATCGACGATCAGACGGGCCTCGACGCCACGCTGCTCAGCCAGCAGCGGCGCGTTCACGTACGACACGCTCTCGCTCACGATGTTGGTGAACACTCCCTTGAGCGCCGCGAGCTTCAGCACGCTGACGTCGTACTGGCTGAGTTCGCCGTGCACCTCGACGTCGAGGCTCGTCAACGGAGAGTGCGCCAGGGCGCTGAAGATCTGACCCAGCTTCTCGACCAGCGGGATGCCGGGGCGGACGTACGGATCGATGACGCCGCCGGCGACGTTGACCGCGTCGGGCACCAGCTCGCCGCCGAGGGCGAGGCGCACGGACTTCGCGACCGAGACACCGGCCTTCTCCTGTGCCTCGTCGGTCGATGCGCCCAGGTGCGGCGTGACGACCACGTTGGGCAGGTCCAGCAGAGCGCGCGCGGTCCCTCCCTCTGCGGGCGGCTCCGAGGTGAAGACGTCGAGCCCCGCGCCGGCGATCTCGCCGGTCGTCAGGGCTGTGTACAGGGCCGCTTCGTCGATGAGGCCGCCGCGTGCCACGTTCACGATGTAGGCGGTGGGCTTCATGAGGCGGAACTGCTCGGTGGAGATCATGCCGCTCGTCTCGGCGGTCTTCGGCATGTGGATGCTGATGAAATCGGACTGCTGCAGCAGCTCGTCCAGCGACAGCAGCTGCACCCCGAGGTGCTGTGCACGGGCGCTCGTGACGTACGGGTCGTAGGCGACGACGTTCATGCCGAACGCCTGCAGCCGCGCCGCGATGAGCGCGCCGATGCGGCCGAGCCCGATGATGCCCACGGTCTTCTCGAACAGCTCGACACCGGTGTACGCGCTGCGCTTCCATTGGCCCGCCGCGAGCGAGGCGTGTGCGGCGGGGATGCGGCGCGCCAGGCTCAGGATGTGGCCGATGGTGAGCTCGGCTGCGGAGATGATGTTGGACGTCGGGGCGTTGACGACCATCACCCCGGCGGTTGTCGCCGCCTTGATGTCGACGTTGTCGAGACCTACTCCCGCGCGGGCGATCACCTGCAGCGACGGGGCGGCGGCGATGGCCTCGGCATCCATCTTGGTGGCCGAGCGGATGAGCACGGCGTGCGCGTCGGCGAGGGCGGGGAGCAGGGCTGCGCGGTCGGCGCCGTCGACGTATCGCACATCGAAATCTGGCCCGAGGGCGTCGATCGTGGCGGGAGAGAGTTCTTCGGCGATGAGCACGACGGGCTGAGGCACGCTGGATCCTTCGGGGCGGCAGCGCACGCGATCGCGTGCACCGCGACTGAGGGGAAGCCCGCCACAGCACGTGGACGGGGCGCGTTCAGCCTATCGCGAGCGCATCGGCGGTCCTGACAGTGTGACGCGGCAGGACTCAGGCGCCGTAGAGCGAGGGCGCTGCCGCGGCGTATGCGAGCACGTCGAGCCAGAACGCCGCCACGAACGCCAGCCCGGTCAGCATGACGGCCACGAACGGCAGCGCGCGGCGGCGCCAGCCGATCGCGAAGGCGATCGCGAAGACGGCAGGCGGGAAGAGCACCGGCAGGAGCAGCACGAACCAGCCGTAGCCGGTGAGCCCCTCCACTCCCCCGGCCTGCTGGAGGAGGAACCCCAGGGCCGTCCAGAACACGAAGGCGTAGAGCAGCAGGAAGGCACCGGCGACCACCGCGATCAGCCATGTCGGCAGCGCCGTGCGCCGGGGGCCGGCGGCCGCGGCGGCGGCGGCGGTCACAGCGTCACTCCCGCGAGGACGAAGGGCCACGGCACCAGCAGCACCGCTCCCGCGGCGAGCAGGGACAGACGCACCCAGGTGCGGGAGGACCGAGTGAGCAGGAACACCGTGGCGAACCAGATCGGCGGAGCCAGCACCGCCATCCACATCGTCACCTGGAAGGCGACGGGGTCGAGGAACAGCTGGGCGATCAGCTGCAGTCGCCCCGCGCCCAGCAGCCATCCGAGCGACAGCAGCAGGTACACGCCCGCGAAGACCCCGACGCCCACGAGGGTGGCGTTGCTCATACCGGGTGCCGGAGCAGCTCCGTCGACGAGGGACTCGTCGCTCGCGGCATCTGCACCGTCAGACCCTTCGAGCTTCTCGCTTCCGCGACCGACCGCGCGGTAGCCCTCGGGCAGGGGGGCCGCTGCGGCCGGATTCACGGCGAGGGTGGGATCGTCGTCCCCCTCCCACGCGAGCGCGTCGTCGTCGGGTCGGGCCATGCCCCCAGGGTAGCCCGTGACCGCGCCCGCCGAAGGATGCCGCACCTTCACGTCCGATGCATGACGAAGGACGTCGCCTCCAGCAGCAGGCTCGGATCCAGGCTCGTGACATACGTGCCGTCACCGCGGCGCACGTCGAGCACGCGGATCAGCCCCGCGGCGGGCGTGCCGCAGCGACGGCGGCGGCAACGACCGTCGCATCGGTGACGTCGTGACCGGCCGTGCCGCCTCCGGGCCCCGCCGATGCGTCCATTCCGGCGCGAGCGCGCGCCGACAGATGCACGGCGTCGACTCCGGATGCCAGGATCGCGGGGATGTCGGCAGGGCTCACTCCCCCGCCCGCCATGACCTCCAACGCGCCGCCGACGCGAGTCACGTAGGCCGCGAGCCGCTCGACGCCGTCGATGCTGCGCAAAGCGCCACCCGAGGTGAGCACCCGGTCGACCCCTTCGGCCAACAGCGCATCGAGCACCTCGTCCGGGTGCGCACTGGCATCGATCGCGCGGTGAAACGTCACCGTCGCGTCGCCCGCCGCCGCACGCCAACGCTGCAGCGCCGCGCGGTCGACGAGTCCCGCCTCGTCCAGGGCCCCCACCACGACGCCGCCCGCACCGCAGGCGACGATCGCGCGCACATCGGCAGCCACCACGGCGATCTCGTCGGCGTCGTACACGAACCCTCCGCCGCGGGGCCGTACCAGGACGTTCACCCGCTCACCGCCGACCGCGTCGCACACCGCCTCCACCAGGGCGAGCGACGGCGTGAGCCCGCCGACCTCGAGGGCCTGGCAGAGCTCCAGCCGATCCGCGCCGGCGGCGATCGCGCTGCGGGCGCCGGCAGCGCTCTGCACGGCGATCTCGACCGCAGCGGTCCCGAAAGCGGCGGTCACGAGGTCACCGTGAGGGCGACGGCGGCTTCGCCGCGCAGGGCGCCGGGAACGATGGCATCCGCCCGCCCGTCCGCGCACGCTGGTCCACGACCACCTCGGTGCTGTCGGCCCAGCCACTGCTGCCTCATGATCACCCTTCGTCGGTGCCCTCCATCCTGACACGTCCATCCGATGTCTCATTCTGGGAAACAACGAGCCCCGCCTCTCCGAAGAGAGACGGGGCTGCGTCTGAGCGGTTCCAGGTCAGCGGGCGGCCTTCTTGTGTCCGGCACTCGGGCCATCGACGACCGTCTCATCGGACGTCGCAGGCAGATCAACGGCCGCCGCAGCGTCGGCCGTCTGCGCGCGCTGCGCCCGGACCTCCGCGTAGGACGTGCCGTAGTAGGCCGCCTCCATGAGCGTGCGCATGTCCGCCAGCAGCGGCATGCGCGGGTTGGCCGGTGCGCACTGGTCGCCGTAGGCGGCCATCGCGAGCTCCTCGAGGCGGCCGATGAAGGATTCCTCCGGCACTCCCTGCGCCTGGAACGAGTCCTCGATGCCCACCGCTGCGCGCAGCTGCTCGACGGCGCGGGCGTAGGACTCGACGCCCTCGTCCGGGGTGGATGCCGGCAGTCCCAGGTGGGCGGCGATCTGCTGGTACCGCTCGGGGGCGACGTAGCGCTCGTACTTCGGCCACCCGGTGACCTTCGCCGGCACCTGACCGTTGTAGCGGATCACGTGGGGCAGGTAGATCGCGTTCGTGCGCCCATGCACCAGGTGGAACTTCGACCCCGTGACGTGGGCCATCGCGTGCACGATCCCGAGGAACGCGTTGCCGAACGCCATGCCCGCGATCGACGCGGCGTTGTGCATCTTCTCGCGCGCCTCCGCGTCCGCCGCATTCTTGCTTCCCGGTTCTGCCTGCGAGCTGCGCACGATGTTCTCGAAGATGAGCTTGATCGCGTGCAACGCCAGCCCGTCCGTGAAGTCGTTCGCGTACACCGACACATAGGCCTCGGTTGCGTGGGTCAGCGCGTCGAAGCCGGCATCTGCGACGAGGAACGCGGGCAGAGCTGCAGTCAGCACCGGATCGACGATCGCGACCGAAGGGGTCAGCGCGTAATCGGCCAAGGGGTACTTCATGCCGGTCTCATCGTCGGTGATCACCGCGAAGGGCGTCATCTCAGACCCCGTCCCCGAGGTCGTCGGCACGCACACGAGCTTCGCCTTCGCTCCGAGCTCGGGGAAGCGGAACGCGCGCTTGCGCACATCGAAGAACTTCTCCCGCATGTCGGAGAAGTGCACATCGGGGTTCTCGTAGAGCAGCCACATGACCTTCGCGGCATCCATCGGCGAACCGCCGCCGAGGGCGATGATCGTGTCTGGCTGGAACTCCCGCATCTTCGCCGCTCCGCGCTGCACGCTCGCGACCGTCGGCTCCGGGAGGACGTCGTCGATGATCTGCAGGTGGACGCGGCGCGGACGGCGGCCGAGCACGTCGAGCACCCGGTCCACGAAGCCCAGCTTGGTCATCGTCGCGTCGGTGACGATCGTCACCCGTTCGACGCCCTTCATGTCGATGAGGTACCGCAGCGCGTTCGGCTCGAAGTACGTCTTGGCCGGCACCTTGAACCACTGCAGGTTGTTGTTGCGACGCCCCACCCTCTTGATGTTGAGCAGGTGCACCGCCGAGACGTTGTCCGCGACCGAGTTGCGCCCGTACGAGCCGCACCCGAGCGTCAGCGAGGGCATGAAGGCGTTGTAGATGTCTCCGATGCCGCCGAGGGCCGCCGGCGCGTTCTCGATGATGCGCACCGCCTTCACCCGGTCGGCGAAGGCAGCGATGACGGCGGGGTCGCTGGAGTGCACGGCGCCGGAGTGCCCGAGCCCGTCGAAGGCGACCATCTGCTCGGCCAGGTCGATGCCCTCCTCGGCGTCGGCGGCGCGGAGCACGGCGAGCACGGGCGCGAGCTTCTCGCGGGTCAGCGGCTCGTGGGGTCCGACGCCGCTCACCTCGGCGAGCAGGATCGAGGTGTCCTCGGGAACGGTGAACCCGGCCATCTGCGCGATCTTCGCCGCGGGCTGCCCCACGACGGCGGCGTTGAGCTTTGCTTCGGCGCACGAGGCATCCTGCGCGCTCACGCCGAAGATCAGCTCCTCCAGCATCCGCTTCTCGTCGGCGTTCACGACGTGGGCATGCAGGCGTGCGAACTCGGCCAGCGCCTCTTCGGCGATGGGCTCGTCGAGGATGACAGCCTGCTCGCTGGCGCACACCATGCCGTTGTCGAAGGACTTCGACAGCACGACGTCGTTGACGGCCCGGCCGACCTTGGCGCTGCGTTCGATGAACGCGGGCACGTTGCCGGCACCGACGCCCAGCGCAGGCTTGCCGCAGGAGTAGGCGGCGCGGACCATGCCGTTGCCGCCGGTGGCGAGGATGAGGGCGACCCCAGGGTGGTTCATCAGCTCACCGGATGCCGCCAGCGAGGGTGCCTCGATCCACTGGATGCAGTCGGCCGGCGCGCCGGCGGCGATCGCCGCGTCGCGCACGACCGTGGCGGCGGCAACCGAGCAGCGCTGCGCCGATGGGTGGAAGGCGAAGACGATGGGGTTGCGGGTCTTGAGGGCGATGAGCGACTTGAAGATGGTCGTGGAGGTCGGGTTCGTCACCGGCGTGATGCCGCACACGACGCCCACGGGTTCGGCGATCTCGGTGATCCCGGTGATGTCGTCGACCGAGATGACCCCGACGGTGCGCTGCTTGATGATCGAGTGGGTGACGTGCTCGCACGCGAACATGTTCTTCACCGCTTTGTCCTCGAAGAGGCCTCGGCCGGTCTCTTCGACCGCCATCACCGCGAGGTCGGCGTGGCGGCTCAGCGCTGCGACCGATGCCTTGCGCACGATGTGGTCGATCTGCTCTTGGGTATAGGGCGCGTAGGCGGTCAGCGCAGCCTGTGCGCGGGCGACCAGTGCGTCGATTTCGGGGGACATTTCTCTCCAACCCGGCACGGGCACTGTACCCGCGCCCTTGCTCTTGACCTCAGCATAGCGCTGTGGTCAGACCACAGCAATGAGGCAAAGAGAAACCCGGTCGCCGCTCCCCCGTTCAGGGGTGCGGCGACCGGGTCAGGGTCGGCTGGCCTCAGCGCGCGGCGCTGCCCTCGACGTAGTCGCTGTCGGTCTGCTTCCACGAGAACAGGGCGCGCAGGTCCTTGCCCACCGCCTCGATGGCATGTGCGGCGGCCTTCTCGCGCAGCTCGCCGAACTCCACGGCACCGGCATCCTGGTCGTTGATGAAGCGCTCGGCGAACGCGCCCGAGCGGATGTCGGCGAGAACGGCCTGCATGTTCTCCTTGACGCGCGGGTCGATCACGCGGGGGCCCGAGACGTAGTCGCCGTACTCGGCGGTGTCCGACACGGACCAGCGCTGCTTGGCGATGCCGCCCTCCCACATGAGGTCGACGATGAGCTTCAGCTCGTGCAGCACCTCGAAGTAGGCGATCTGCGGCTGGTAGCCCGCCTCGGTCAGGGTCTCGAATCCGTACTGCACGAGCTGCGAGACGCCGCCGCAGAGCACGGCCTGCTCGCCGAACAGGTCGGTCTCGGTCTCTTCGGTGAACGTCGTCTTGATGACGCCCGCGCGGGTGCCGCCGATGGCCTTGGCGTACGACAGCGCGAGGTCCCAGGCCTGGCCCGACGCGTCGTTCTCGACGGCGATGATGTCGGGGATGCCCCGGCCGGCGACGAACTCACGCCGCACGGTGTGTCCGGGGGCCTTCGGGGCGACGAGGATCACGTCGACATCCTCGGGCGCCTGGATGTAGCCGAAGCGGATGTTGAACCCGTGCGCGAAGGCGAGGGTCTTGCCCGCCGTGAGGCGCGGCTTGATCTCGTCGTTGTAGATCGAGCGCTGGTGCTGGTCGGGCGCGAGGATCATGATGACGTCGGCCCACTCGGCTGCGTCGGACACCGACTTCACCTCGAAGCCGTCCTCCTGCGCCTTCGCGATGGACTTGCTGCCCTCCTTGAGGGCGATGACGACGTCGACACCGGAGTCGCGCAGGTTCTGGGCGTGGGCGTGGCCCTGCGAGCCGTAGCCGACGATCGCGACCTTCTTGCCCTGGATGAGCGACAGGTCGGCGTCGGAGTCGTAGAAGATCTCGGCCATGTTGTGTGTTTCTCCTTGGGTGGGTGTTCTGTGGGGTCAGCCGCGCAGGACGCGCTCGGTGATGCTCTTGCCGCCGCGACCCATCGCGACCATGCCCGACTGGGCGAGTTCCTTGATGCCGAACGGCTCGACGGCGCGCAGGAACGCGTCGACCTTGCCGCGGTCGCCGGTCACCTCGACCACGACGGCGTCGGTGGCGTAGTCCACCACCGAGGCGCGGAAGAGGTTGACGACCTCGATGACGTTCGAGCGCGTCTGGTTGTCGGCGCGCACCTTGACGAGCATGTGCTCGCGCTGCACCGATGCCGCGGGGTCGAGTTCGACGATCTTGATGACGTTGATGAGCTTGTTCAGCTGCTTGGTCACCTGCTCCAGCGGCAGCTCGTCGACGTCGACCACGACCGTGATGCGCGACAGGCCCGGCACCTCGGTGACGCCGACGGCGAGGGAGTCGATGTTGAACCCGCGCCGGGCGAACAGGCCCGCCACGCGGGTGAGCAGACCGGGTTTGTCCTCCACGAGGAGGCTGAGGACGTGCTTGCTCATCTCAAGCCTCCTGGTCGAAGGTCGGCGCGTGCTCGCGGGCGTAC
>NZ_JANJFJ010000195.1:0-8324 GCF_024626565.1 Microbacterium sp. zg.Y909 | reverse complement strand
CGCGCTGCGTGGTGTGGAAGTTGACGGTGTGCTCGTCGACGACCTCGACGCTGTCGAGGGTGACCACGAGAGAACGCCGCGGCGACGCCGTGTCGGGGTCGAGGATGCGGTCGAAGTTGTACTTCACTGCGGCGGCGTCGAAGACCTCACCGTTGGTGAAGGTGACGTCGTCCCGCAGCTTCACCTGCCAGGTGGTGTCCGACACCATCTCCCACTCGGTGGCCAGAGCGGGGATGACCTGCAGGTCGTTGTCGAGCTCCATCAGGGGGGTCATGATCTGCCGCACGACGTACTGCGTCGCGCGCCCTCGGAAAGCGGCCGGGTCGAACGTCTGCACCGCTTCCGTCTGGGCGATGACCAGCTCCGTACCCTGCACCGACCCGGAGGCCTGGCCCGATCCGCCCGCACAGGAGGTGAGCACCAGCGCGAGGCCGGCCAGGCCCACGGCGATCGCCCGCGCCGGCGTGCGGGTCGTCCTGGAGCGTCGTTGCTTCTGGGGATTCACTGTCTTACCTTCCGTTCTCGACCCGAAGTCGCGATCGTCGCGGATCGGGCTCGGGATGCGCGTTGATGAGCTCTTGCGTGTACTCCGCGGTGGGCGAGGTGAGCACGCTGCTCGCATCGCCCTGCTCGACGACCTGCCCGTTGCGCATCACGCAGACGTCGTCGCAGAACTGCTCCACCACAGCGAGGTCATGCGACACCATGAGGTACGTCATGCCGAGCTCTCGCTGCAGGTCCTGGAGGAGCGTGAGGATCTGCGCCTGGATGGACACGTCGAGCGCCGAGACCGGCTCGTCGAGGATGAGCAGCTTCGGCGCCACGGCCAGCGCGCGGGCGATCGCGATGCGCTGACGCTGACCACCGGAGAACTCGTGGGGGAACTTCTCGGCGGCGGAGCCGGGCAGCCCGCACATCTCCAGCAGATCGGCGACCCGGGCGCGGCGTTGCGCCGCATCACCGAGCCCGTGCGTCAGCATGCCCTCAGCGACGAGCGATCCTACGCGCCACCGCGGGTTCAGCGAGGAGCCCGGATCCTGGAACACGATCTGGATGTCGCGCGTCACCTGGGCGGCGTCCTTGCGCGAGAGCTTGACGATGTCCTTGCCGTGCCAGAGGATCTGCCCGCTGTCCGGGGTCAGCAGCCGGCACACCATGCGGGCCGTCGTCGACTTGCCCGACCCGGATTCGCCGATCAGGCCCATCGTCGTCCCCTCACGCACCGAGAGCGAGACATCGTTCACCGCGTGGACGGCCGACTTCTTGGCGAAGAGGCCACCCGCTCGGAACACCTTGTCGAGGTTGCGGACGTCGAGTGCGATGGTCATCGGAGTACCTCTTCTGCCAGGAGCGACCGCTGCGGGAGCGGGTTGAAGCAGCGCACGATGCTGGCACCGACCTGCTCCGGTTGCGGCAGCTGCTCGTGGCACACGGGTGTCGCCGAGGCGCAGCGGTTCACGAACGGGCAGGCCCGCGCCTCCCCGACGACGGGCACTGCCTGCCCGGGAATCGGGCGCAGCGCGGACTTCTGTCCGCGCTTGGGCAGCGTGTCCAGCAGCGCCTTGGTGTAGGGATGCCGCGGCTCGTCGAAGAGGTCGAAGATCCCGGCCTTCTCGGCGACGATGCCGCCGTAGAGCACGACCACGCGGTCGCAGGTCTGCGCCACCACCCCGAGGTCATGCGTGATGAGGACGACGGCGGCATTGCGGTCGCGGCAGACCTTCTGCAGCAGTTCGAGGATGCGCTTCTGCACGGTCACGTCAAGGGCGCTCGTCGGCTCGTCGGCGATGATGATGTCGGGGTCGCCGATCAGCGCGACCGCGATCGCGACGCGCTGGCGCATGCCGCCGGAGAGCTGGTGAGGGTAGGCGTCGAGCCGGGACTTCGCGTCGCGGATCTGGACCTCCTCGAGGATCTCGAGGGCGCGCTGGCGCGCTTGGGCCTTCGTCGCCTGGGGATTCGCCGCGCGGTACGCCTCGACGAGCTGGTACCCGACCGTGTACACCGGGTCCAATGCCGTCAGCGCGTCCTGGAAGATGTAGCCGATGCGACGGCCGCGCACCTTGCGCATGTGCGAGCGAGACGCCTCCACGAGGTTGTGTCCGTCGAACTCGATGCGCCCCGAGACCTTGGCGTTCTTGGCGAGCAACCCGACGATGGCCTTCGCGGTCGCGCTCTTGCCGGCGCCCGACTCGCCGACGACGCCGAGGAACTCGCCCTTGCGCAGCTCGAACGATGTGTCGACGACCGCATTGACCGCGCCGAACTGCACCCGGAGCCCCTCGACCCGGAGGATCGTCTCGGATCCGCCTTGCTGAGTCGGTAACTTCATCGTTTCCACTCCCATCGTCAGGAATGCAGGCTGCGCCATCGCCCGAAAGCCCGACAGACCTACTAGATATAAAGTATAGAATACTGGATGTGCGGGTCGCCGTATATTATTTATTTCGGCGACCCGCCTCCAGGCTTGCTTCAGTCGAGATCCGCGAGTGCGGGCTCGACGGGTGCTGCCAGCAGTTCCGAGAGCGCGGCGGCGGGCGTGTCCGGGCCCGCCGTCAGCACGAAGTCCTCGATCGCTGCCAGTCGCTCATCGGTGACCAGGCCGCCCACCAGGCCGCGGAACTTCGTCCTGACGCCCTCGCCGTCGAAGTCGCGATCCTGCGGCGGCGTGGTCTGCAACGACCGCGCTGAGCCGTCCGTGAGGCGGATCTCGACATCGGTGACGAAGCGCCGGGCACGCCCGAGCTCGTCGATGCGCGGATCATGGACCACGTCGATGCGGCGCATGAGGTCCCAGATCTCCGGTCGGGCGAGCGACGCTCCGGAGAACTGCTCGACGTAGGCCGCGCCGTCCAGCAGCGCGACAGCCGTCGCGAAACGCAGGTTCATCTGGGCGCTGAGCGGCGCGCCAGGCGGCTCCATCTCCCACGATGTGCGGCGGGCGACGCTCTCACTGACGCCGATGCGGATGCTCTGCACATCGTCTGCCCGCAGGCCTGCAGCGCGCTGCTCGACCATCGCGTCGATCGTCGAGTGCAGCATGATGAGGCATGCGTGCCGCTTGATGCCGATGGTCTTGAGAATCCACTCCTCACCGAGCCCGTCGGTGAGCTTGGTGAAGTCCGCCTCGCCGGCGTCGCCCAGGATCGCCGCAGCGAGCCCTCCGTAGGGATGCTCGAGGACCGACTCCGTGCCGACGAAGCCCCGGCTCGCCAGCGCGGCACCCACCAGACCCGACTGCGCGGCCATGCCGTGGTGCATGCGCTTGACCATCGATTTGTACTGCGCCGACATGAGGCCGCTGGCCCGCGTCACCGAGTTGCCGATGGCGCTTTCCATCTGCGCGGCATCCAGCCCGAAGACCGAGCCTGCCGCGACAGCGGAGGCGGCCGTGCCGTACACCGATCCGGTGTGCCAGCCGATGGTGCTCAGCCGCCCGCCGCCCATGGCCATGCCCACGCGGGGACCGACCTCGTAGCCGACGGTGAAGGCGCGCAGCAGGTCGCCGATCGTGGCATCCGGATGCACATCCGCCGCCGCCATCGCCGCCGTGACGACCACTGACGAGGAGTGCAGCGCACCGTGGGCGTGGAAGTCGTCGAGCTCGAAGCCCTGCACGAACGTGCCGTTGAGCAGCGCGGCGCTGGAGGGCGAGACGCTCTTGCCCCACCCCCACAGCGTCGCGCCGGTGCCGGACTCTACGATGGCGAGGGCCTCGACCGCCTTGCGCGCCCACGGAAGCTTGGCGCCCACCAGCCCGCAGGCGATGCCGTCCAGCAGCAGCAGCCGCGTGCGCTCGAGCACATCCGTCGGGATCTGGCCGTACTCGAGGCCCGAGGCGAACTCCGCCACAGCGCGGGTGACCCGCACGTCGGCGGCGAGGGTCGTCATCGCCCTGCCTCGGTGGCCGCATGCGCACCGGCGCGGCCGCCGAACACCACGTTGCGGGTCATGCCGCTGGTGGAGGGGTAGTTGTGGTAGAACATGCCGACGATGTCGCCGTTGGCGTAGAGACCCTTGATCGGCTTCTGCGAGGTGTTGAGCACCTGGCCGTCCGCGTTCGTCTTGACGCCGCCGAAGCTGAAGGTGATCGCTCCGGTGACGGCGTAGGCGAGGAAGGGGCCCTTCTCGATCGGCAGCGCCCAGTTGCTGTGGGGCGGCACGAGGCCCTGCGCGTTGCGGCCGTCTTCCACCGTCGGGTCGTAGGTGACCGCGACGTTGACGGAGTCGTTGTACTCCGACACGGTGCGCTCCAGCGCAACGGGGTCGATCCCGATCTTCTCGGCGAGCTCCGCGATCGAGTCGGCCTGGTAAGGCGTCGCCGAGCGGTACGCGTCGGGGAACAGCGCCGTGGCCTGCTGGTCGTAGATCTGGTACGCGATGCCGTCGGGCTGACGCGACACGGCCCAGCCGGTCTTGGCGTAGGTGTACGTACGGTGGCGCTCGGACTCGTCGAAGAACCGCTCGCCGTTCGTGTTCACGGAGATGCCGTAGGGGTACGCGTAGCGGTTGACCTTGTTGTCGACCTCGACGTTGGGCGCGCTCGCGTCGATGGGCGAGGCGTGACCGCCCTGCCACTGCCCGGACGTGTCGGCACCCAGCTGGACGGCCATGTCCAGCACCTCGCCGGTGTTGTGCCGGCTGCCGCGCACCTTCATGAGGTCCGAGCCCGGGGGCAGGTAGCGGGCGCGACGCTCCGCGCTGGCCTGGAAGCCACCACTGGCGAGGATGACCGCCTTCGCCTCGATCTCGGTGCGCCCATCGGGGCCGTCGACGACGACGCCGTGCACCCGGTTGGAATCGCCCAGGATGCCGGAGACGCGGGTGCCCGTGCGCAGCTCGATGCCGAGTTCGTCACCGATCTTGATCCACTGCTCGACGAGCCCGAGGCCGCCGCCGACCGGGCCGAGAACGGTGCCCGGGGGGAACTCGAGGATGCCGTCGCGATCGACCGGCGTCTGCCAGGCCAGCCACTTGTGGCCGAGCTCGGTCATCCAGTCGATGGCGTCGCGGGAGTCCTCGACCAGGGTGCGGGCGAGCTCTGGGTCCATCAGACCCTTGGTGACGCGGTTGAGGTCGCTCGCGAAGTCTTCCTTCGTGTACGGGCGCACCTTGAAGCGACCCTTGAGCTCCTCCTGCTGATCGGAGTTGAGCAGCTCGAAGAGGTCGTCCGTGCCGTCATGCACGACACGGAAGCCCATCTTCGAGAATCGGCAGTTGCCACCCACTTCGTCGCGTGGCGCCTTCTCGATGACCAGCACCCGCTCTGCGCCGGCATGACTGGCGGCGACCGCCGCTGCATACCCTGCACTGGCTCCGCCGACGACGACGACGTCGTACTTCTCACTCATTTCGCCTCCATGGTGGTCGACTTCGTCGATCGACCGCTGCCCTGAATGTACCTTATATAGAAAGGATTGTATAGATTATACGGAGACGTTTCAGGAGTGTCGTCAGTCGCCCTTCAGGCGTGAGAGGCGTTCCGTATAGGCGCCCTGGACGTGCGCGCCCATGAGCCTGCCGGCCTCGGCAGCATCGCCCTTCTCTATGGCGGCGACGATCTCGTCGTGAGCGTGGAGGAACTCCGTGACGGAATCGCCACTGTCCCATTGACTCTGCGAGGTCGGGATCACCGTCTTCCACAGCGGCCCCACGACGCGATCGGCGATGTACGGGGCTCCCGCGCGCATGAGGGCGAGGTGGAACTCCCGGTTCAGCTGAGAGAGCCGTTCGGCGCCCTGCCCCGCCGCGACGGCGGCCTTGAGTTCTTCGTGCTTGCGCTTCACGTCCGCAAGCGCACTCGCGTCGGCGCGTTCGACGGCGAGCTCCGCGAGCAGCTTCTCGACCTCGATACGGAAGCGGTACAGCGCGTACAGGTCTTCCTCGGGCATGGTGTTGACGGTCGCCCCGCGGTGCGGTGAGTAGCTGACGTGCCCCTCCGCCTCCAACTGCCGCAGCGCCTCGCGCACGGGCGTGGCGCTGACGCCGTAGCGGGCACTGATGTCCCCTTGCCGGATCTGCGCACCGGGCTCGATCGCCCCGTCGACGAGCTCCTGCCTCAGGCGCTGCAGAACATATTCCGCTTTGCTCAGCGGCCTCTCGAAAGACTCCGACCGTCCGGCCCCAGCCTCGGGTTCGCGTGTACTCATCCGCACAATTTACCCCACGTATAGAATGCAGATATTATCTATACTCTATATCTTCCTGAAGGAGCATCATGACCGTGCACCTGACCGTCGACGAGGGCGTCGCCTGGGTCACCCTCGACCGCCCCGAGGCCCTGAACGCCCTCGACGCTCCTACTCGTGCGGAGCTGCGCACCATCTACAGACGCATCTCGGACGACAGCGGGATCCGGGTCGCCGTTCTGACGGGTGCCGGCGACAGGTCGTTCTCCACCGGCGCGGACCTCAAGTCCGCACCGGCGAGCGCCGACAGCCTCGTCGTCCAGGAGTTCGGAGGGCGCAGCGACCACCTGCTGGCTGATTTCCCGGTGGACAAGCCGACCATCTGCGCGATCAACGGCTACGCGCTGGGCGGCGGGCTCGAGATCGCCCTGCGTGCGGACATCCGCATCGCCTCGGCGAACGCGAGCTTCGGGCTGCCGGAAGCGCGCATCGGCAGCATCCCGGGCAGCGCCGGCACGCAGCTGCTCCCCCGGGTCGTGGGCGTTCCGAACGCGATGAAGATGATCCTCACCGGTGAGCGCATCGACGCCGAGGAGGCACTGCGCATCGGCCTGGTCCAAGAGGTCGTCCCCTTCGAACGCCTGCAGGAGCGCGCCTCGGAGCTCGCCCGGGCCATCGCCGGCAACGCCCCGCTTGCGATCTCCGCCGTGAAGAAGCTCGTCACCATGTCTCAGGAGGTCCCCCTCGAAGCCGGCATCGCTGCGGAACGCTACGCGTTCGGCCTGCTCCGCGACACCGAGGACCGTGCCGAGGGGCGCCGCGCATTCGCCGAGAAGCGCACCCCCCGTTTCGTGGGCCGCTGACGCGCTCGATCGCGCACTGCAGAAGGGCATCCCACTCTCCGCGCAAGAGGCCACATCGCCGACTATGTGGATAGAGTGAGGGCTCCCTATCGAGGAAGATGCGGATGGACGGATCGATCGACCAACCCAGCGCGGACCAGCGACCACTCAGCAAGGCGGAGTACGTCTTCCAGCGTCTGCGGAAGGAGTTGCGCGATGGCACCATCCCTCCGGGCGCGCAGATCCGCCAGACCGACGTCAGCTCCCGCTATGGCGTGAGTGCGACCCCCGTTCGGGAGGCGCTGCGTCGGCTCGAATCCGAAGGAATGGTCGACTACTCCCCCCATCGTGGGGCGACGGTCACCGAAATGCCCACGCATGACGTGCGCGACCTCTACCTCTTCCGTGCGGAGGTCGAGGGGTTCCTCGCCCGACTGGCGAGCGAACGCGCCGACGCGGCGTCGCTGAGTGCGCTGCGCGCCGCTCACGACGCGATGCGCGGACTCGTCCGCGACGGAGCCGACGCGACCGAGCTCTCCCGGGCCAACCGCGAGTTCCACCTCGCCGTGATGCGCGCCGGGTCGCCCTACCTGGCCGACCACGTGATGCGGCCGATCTGGGAGAAGGCGATTCCGAGCTCGGCGAGCATGTGGGACAACACCGAACGGGTGGAGCAGTTCCTTCAGGAGCACGAGGCCGTGCTGGCCGCGCTGGAGGCCGGCCGCGGCGATGAAGCCGCGCGCCTCATGGCCGAGCACGTCCGCGTCGCGCTCGGTGAGCGAGCGGCACGGAACAGCGACTCGTCCCCGCAGTGACCTCCTCGCTCCCCGGCATGGGGAGCCGACTTCGCTCCGAGGCCTGGAGCCGAGGAGGATGCCGAACCGGAGGAACCCTCGGCGCAGCACGGCCGACGGCGTCGCGTTCGCCTGCGCGATGAGCGCGTACGGCGCGGATCCGTCGCGGGGCTGACCCGACAACGCTCGACGGCACCAGTGCCCCGTCCGCCCCCGATGCACCCCGCGTCATCGGCAGGGAGGCACTGCGCGTGGCACGCCTGTGCGCCAGTCCCACCACCCGCGGGCCTGGATGGCGCTGGAAGCCACGAGCCGCGCCCGCGGATCCTTTGCTCTTCCATTCCATTGTGTATTATATAGATTATATCTACTCAGTGAAGAGGAGCACGCCATGACCACGACCACGCCGCCTGCGGGCGCGCTGGAAGGCCTGCGCATCCTCGACCTGGGCGGAGAGATCGCGAACTACTGCGGCCGGCTGTTCGCCCAGCTCGGGGCCGACGTCATCCTCGTCGAACCTCCGTCGGGCTCGAGCTACCGCACCGCGCCCCCGCTGGCCC
>NZ_JANJFJ010000194.1:0-8349 GCF_024626565.1 Microbacterium sp. zg.Y909 | reverse complement strand
TCGACTCGGTCGGCATGATCTCCAACCTGTGGGGCCTCATCCTGGTGTATGCCGCTCTCGGCATCCCTTTTTCGACCTTCGTGCTGGCGGCGTTCTTCCGGCAGCTGCCGATCGAGCTCGACGAGGCCGCCCGGTTGGACGGGGCGGGACCCTTCGCCACCTTCTGGCGGGTCCACCTGCCGCTGGTCAAACCCGCGATCGCCACGGTCATCGTCTTCCGATTCGTGCCGGTGTGGAACGACTTCTTCTACCCGCTGATCCTCATCCGCGACCGCGACGCGTACACGCTGCCGGTGGGCATCACCCGGTTCTTCGGCGAGTACCAGACCGACTGGGCGACGCTCTTCGCGGGGCTGACCCTGGCGACGATTCCGCTCGTCGTACTCTTCCTCTTCGCCACCAAGCAGATCGTGTCTGGCCTGACCGCGGGCATGAGCAAGTGACGTCGTTGCTCGGGATCGACATCGGCGGTTCGGGGAGCCGGGTCGGGCTGCGCCTCGTGGGGGTGCCCTCGGGGGAGCGTCTCGAGTTCTCGGGAGAGCGCATCGGCGTGACGGATGCGGGCAGCACGGTGCCGGGCGCCGTGAGGTCGCTGGTGGCGCGGGCTGCGCAGGAGTGGCCGGAGGCCGTCGCGGAACTCGGTGGCGTCGGGGTGGGCGCGACGGGTCTGGCGACCCTGGTCGCCGAGCCGGAGCGGTTCGCCGCAGCCTTGTCGGCCCAGCTTCGTGAACTGACCGGGCGGCCGGTGGCGGTGGCGGTGGCCGTTGATGCCGTGACCGCGCATCTGGGCGCGCTGGGCGGCGAAGCCGGGGCGATCGTGGCGCTCGGGACTGGTGCGATCGCCTTCGGCACGGACGGCCGCGACGTCTGGCGGCGGGTGGACGGCTGGGGGCACCTGCTGGGCGACCGCGGCGCCGGCGCCTGGATCGGCCTGCAGGGACTCATCGCGGCGATGCGCGCCTATGACGGAGTGGATGCGGCAGGCTCCGAACTGCTGCGGGCGGCCCGGGAACGACTCGGTGATCCGGTCACCTGGCCGTCGCAGCTGTACACCCGGCCGGATCGCGCCGGCGTGCTGGCATCCTTCGCTGCCGATGTGCTGGCCTTGGCAGCCGCCGGTGACGCTTCGGCGGCGGCGATCGCGGCAGAGGCGGGGCGGGAGGCCGCGCGCAGCGGCGTCGCCGCGCTCGATCGGTCGCTGCCCGCGGTGATCGCGACCACCGGGGGAGTGTTCCGTGCCGGGGGCGTGCTCGCGCAGGCGTTCGAGCAGACGGTCGCGGAGCTGCGTCCCGACGCTCGGGTGCAGCCGGCTGTCGGAGACCCGCTGGACGGCGCGCTGTTGCTGGCTCAGCGCGCGCGGGCGCGTGCGATCGTCACGCACGCGCCGCATGTCTGGGTCGGGGGCGGGACGGACTAGGGGGCTCCATCCCGCCCTCGGCCCGGCGGGGGCGCTTCGTCTCGCTTCGCTCGCTCAGCGACCGGGTGGCTGCTGACGCGCCGGCATCCGACGGCGGCGTAGCCTGAAGCGATGCCTGTTCCGGACGCCCCTCACACCGCGCGCGCACAGCTGGCCGCGCTCGCCGCTGACGTGGAGCGTCGTCGGCGCAGCGAGCCGACCGTCGTGCCGTCGTTCGGGCCGCTCATCGATCTGCCCGTCGCACCCGGATCCCGGCCCGCGGCGGTGCTCATCCTCTTCGGTGTGCTGGATGCCACGCCCAGCGAGCGCCCCGCCGCCGACACCGCGGTCTCGCGCGACCTCGACGTGCTGCTGCTCGCTCGGGCGGCGACCCTGCGGTCACACCCCGGGCAGGTCGCGTTCCCCGGCGGCCGGGTCGACCCTGAGGACGACGGGCCTGTTGCCGCGGCCCTGCGCGAGGCGCAGGAGGAGACGGGCGTCGACCCGGCCGGGGTCGAGGTGCTCGGCGCGCTCGAGACCATTCCGCTGGCGTTCTCGCGGCACCTCGTCACTCCGGTGCTCGGGTGGTGGCGGCATCAGTCGCCCGTGCACGTCGTCGACGAAGGCGAGTCGGCAGCTGTCTTCCGCGCGCCCGTGGCCGACCTGCTAAGCCCGGCCAACCGCGGCGTCACGGTGCTGCGCGACGGCGCGCGCACGATGCGCGGGCCCGCCTTCCACGTCGGTCAGGGTCCCGAAGCGCACCTCGTGTGGGGGTTCACGGCGATGGTGCTCGACGTGCTGTTCGACCGCCTCGGATGGACCGAGCCGTGGGATGCCACGCGGGAGTTGCCGCTGGAGCTCCCGCCGCGGTGAGGACGTTGGGGCCGGTTCTCTCCCCAGCTCGGGAGCCGGCCGAGCCATGCACAGCTGACCGGCGGCGATCGAACAAATGTCCGAGGGTGGCGGCATGATGAGGGCATGACCTTCCTCACCGATTTCGCGACAAGAGCGCAGGCTGTCAGCGGCCACCGCGACCTCGACGTCGTCCCCGGTGAGCTGTTGGCGGCGGTGCGCGCTCTGTCCGATGACGACGTGCTGGTCGTGTTCGAAGAGGCCACCGCCGTCATGGGCTGCCTCGAGCGGCTGACGGTCGTCACGGCCGCGGTCATCGCCGAGCGGTCCGCCGCGCCGCACGGCGGACTGGCCGGCACACGCGGTCATCGGTCGCCGGTCGCCCTCATCCAGGAGATCACGGGCGGGTCGCGCGTGGATGCGACGCGGGCGGTGCGCGTGGGTGCGTCGCTGCTCGACGAGGGGTGCGGTTCGCGCTCCACCGGTGACGGCGGCGAGGACGAGCGGATGCCGCAGGCCGCGATCGCACCGTGGCATGCCGGCCTGCGCCAGGCCATGCTCGCGGGGGCGGTGACCACCGCGCAGCACGACGCGATCCGCCGAGGGCTCGGCGAACCGCCGGACTCGGACGACGCGAAAGCGGTCTGGGCCGTCGCCGCAGAGCAGCTCATGGGCGAGGTGCCGGGGCTCCCGGTGGAAGAGGTGGCCAAACGGGCGCGCGCGGTGCGCGACGCGCTGGACCCCGTCGGCGCCGAGGACCGGTTCGCGCGGCGGTTCCAGGGACGGTCTTGGCGCATGTGGACGGACGGCGACGGCGCGCACCACGCCCGCATCGACTTCGACGACGAGATGTTCGCGTGGGTCGACTCGATCATCGGCGCGGCACTGCGTCCGCGCCGAGGCGGGCCCCGGTTCATGACCGAGGCCGAGCGGGCCGACGCCGATTCACTCGTGCGCGATGGGCGCACGAACGAGCAGCTGACCTACGACCTCATGATGGACGTCGTTCGAGCGGGGGCTCTGGCCTCCGCCGAGGACGTATTCGGGGCGCGTCAGCCCGGCGTGCGGCTGGTGGCGGTGCGGGATGCCGTCGGCGCGCGTGACGCGTTCGGGCGACTCCTGGGCGTCGCGCACGTCGAGGACGGAGGTGCGGCGCTGCCGGGCTCCGTGCTCGACAAGGCGCTGTGCGAGACCGCCAGGGTGGTCGTGAGCGTCGACGGCGCCGGGAACCCGCTCGATGTGGGGCGCGAGCAGCGACTGTTCACGGCGAAGCAGCGGCTCGCCCTCGCCGCCCGCGACGGCGGATGCATGTGGCCCGGCTGCGACCGCCCACCCTCGTACTGCGAAGCGCACCACAGCGACCACTGGTGCGCGCAGCAGGGCCGCACCGACGTCGACCGCGGAATCCTGCTGTGCCGGTTCCATCACCTGCTCCTGCACAACCAGGGGTGGAAGATCACGCGCGACGGGCGAGGACCGTTCCTTCTTCATCCGCCCGGCGGCGAACCCATCGTGCTGCGGTCGAAGTCGCCGGTGCGGTGGGCGTGGGAGCCACCTCCCGATCGGGCGGGCTGGCGCGCCGCGTTGACCGAGGCGCATCCGCGACCGGAGAGGTCAGCCGAGGTCGTCGGCGGGTGGGCGTGTCAGCAGTGGCTCGATGTCGAGGGTCAGGTCGATGATCTGCCGCAGCAGCCCGCCGAGCGTCGTTGAATGCAGCAGCGTGAAGCGGTCCAGCTCACCCAGCGGGGCGATCGCGGCGAGCTGCCACGAGGACTCGACGGGGTCGGGGGAGAGCTCGGTCTCGGCATCCCACCGCACGTTCTCGTCGTCGGCGGCGCGCGCGAGCACCCGCCGCACGATGCTCTCGGCCTCGTCGCGCAGCGGCGTCAGCGCGTCGGACCACTCCAGCGGCGGCACGGGCGACACCTCCGCGACCGGGTACGGGTCATCGGGCAGCCACCGGTCGACGGTGATGCGCTCTGCGCCGACGGCCACCACCTGCAGGTCGGTCGCGGTGGGGGCCACGCGCACGAGGCGTGCGATCGTGCCGATGCCGCTGCGCTGCTCGCCCCCTCCGGCCTCGGGACCGCGCTCGATGAGCACGACGCCGAACTGCGGCTCCTCCTCGTCGAGCAGGCGCCCGATCATCGTGAGGTAGCGCGGCTCGAAGATGCGCAGCGGCAGCGGCGTGTAGGGGAGCAGCACGCTGCCCAGCGGGAACATCGGCACGCCGGTCATGGCGACAGTCAACCACCGGTGCGAGCCGCGGGAGCTCTAGCGGCGCATCTCACCGCATTCATACAGTGAGGCCATGACCCACCCCCGCCCCGACCCCGTCGGCCCCGGCCAGGAATCGGTCTGGGACTACCCGCGCCCGCCGCGCATCGAGCGCGTCGACACCCCCGTGACGATCGACTTCGGGGGCGTACGCATCGTCGACACGACCGACGTCGTGAGGGTGCTGGAGACGAGCCACCCGCCGGTGTACTACCTGCCGACCGCGGCGTTCGCGCCGGGCTCCCTCGTCCCCACGGACGGCAGCTCGTACTGCGAGTTCAAGGGCGCGGCGGGGTACTTCGACGTGCGCGGCGGTGACCGCGTCGCCCCGCGCGCGGCGTGGAACTACCCTGACCCGTCGCCGGGCTACGAGCTGCTCACCGACCGGGTCGCGGTGTACGCCGGCCCGATGGACCGGTGCACGGTCGCCGGCGAGACGGCGGTGCCGCAGCCGGGCAGCTATTACGGCGGCTGGGTGACCTCGTGGGTGCGTGGGCCGTTCAAGGGCGTGCCGGGCTCGATGGGCTGGTGACCCGGGGGTGTGGGTGCCGGCTCCCCGGGCCGGCACCCGTGCCGATCCCCCCGAACCGGCACCGCACACGCTACGGCGACCCTCCGACATCGGCCCGCGCCGGTGGGGTCTGCTGCCATGACATTCGCAGGACGTTGATGACGTCGTGAAGATCTGCGCCGGTCTTCGCGGCCTCCTCGGTCAGATCACGGATGCGCCTGATCACCGATGAAGGGAGCAGGCCGGCCGACGGCGCGACACGGGTGCCGGCAGCGGTTCTGCTGACCACGAGCCCGTCCTGCTCGAGCATCTTGTACGCCTTCGCCGCCGTTCCGGGAGCGACCCCGAGGTCGGCCGCCGTCTGCCGTACGGTGGGCAGTCGCTCGCTCGCTGCCATCTGCCCGGACACGATGAGTGCGCGAAGCTGACGATAGATGTCGACCGCCGGGCTCCCGTCGTCGGGCGCCGTGATGAGGGGTCTCTCCGTCACAGCGCGGTCCTCGCGCTCGCGGCTGCCTCGGCGTTCTCCGCCCGCGGGCTTGCGATTCGCGCGTGCAGTCCTCCGCCTGCAACGATGAGCAGCAGAACGAAGGCCGTGACTTCGAGAAGCGGGGCGCACCACCCTGCGGCAACCGCGAACTCGGCGAATCTCCGGGTGGCATCGTACGGTGCCCCGGCGTTCTGACCCGTGATGGTGAGTTGTGAGACAGGGCCTGTGCCGGCGATGAGCCGCCAGGCTCCGGCAAGTGTCAGGAGTATCGCGCCCGTCGTGACGCGCGCCACGCTGCGCGCCGTTGCTCGGCGGGCAGCACGTTCGGCGGTGACGGTCTGCGGTCGCAGGAAGGGGCGGGCGGCGTTGCGCGCAAGCGTCGCCCAGAACACGGCGCCGAGTGCGGCCAGGCAGACGAGAACCGGCACGCCATACGTCCACCCGTAGAACGGCAGGCGAAGCGGATCGATCTCAGCCTCGTTCGGTATCGGGATGGCCAGCCAGACATACTGCCCCTCACCGTTGGGGGACGACGCGAGACCCGCGAGAAGAGTGGTCGCCACGAGCGTGGCCCCGACGAGGGCTACGACAAGCAGCTCGGAGCGCGCGCTGAAGCTCATCCCGTGCCGACGCGCCGCCGACACGACCGGCGCCGCGGGGGGCATGGTCCCACGTGTGGTGATCACCCCGAGAACGACGCCGAGACCGAGGGCTGCGCCGGCGATCGGTGCGGCGAACCTCCACCAGTGGATGACATCGGACCCGGTGAGGGCGTAACCGCGCACGACGAACTCCGCCACGAACACGACGGTGACGACAATCGCGACGATGCTGAGCGTCCGGCGCTCGGGCGCATGCCGGTCCTGAATCACGCGGGGCTCGCCGACCGAGGTCCGCACCGCCGCAGCGGCCGGCCTCGCCAAGAAGAGCAGGATGTTTCCGGCGACGACTACGGCGATCAGAAGTGAGAGGGGAGGGAGCGAGAGCGCGCCCCAGATCCACTGCGCTGAGTCGAATGCGCGTCCGTACTCGGGCATGGAGTCTCCTGTCTGATTTGTGCCACATGTCTATCACAACTTGTGTCATCCAGAAGGCACAAAGAGCGAGCTCAGCCGTCATCCCGCGCCACCCGTCGCCCGCAACGGAACCCGGTGGCATCATCGGGGCATGACCCGCTACGCCATCGACGCGCCGACGGCGCTGCGGCTGATCGAGGAGGACGCGGTGCTCGGCCCCGGGCACTCCCTGGTCGCGCCGAGCGTGCTGCGCACGCACGCGCTCTCGCTGCTCTACCAGCAGGTGCGTGCCGGCGCGCTCGAGGAACGCGTCGCCCTCGCGCGGCTCGAACGCCTCGCCGAGCTGAAGATCCGCCTTCTCGGTGACCGCGTCTCCCGCGCCACGGCGTGGAAGCTGGCCTTGCGGCTCGGCTGGCCCGACACACCCCCGGCGGAGTACCTCGCCGTCGCCATGCTGCAGGCGGACCTGCTGGTCACGGACGATCCGCACCTGCGCAGCGGTGCCGAAGACCACGTGGCTCTGGCTCCCTACGAGGCGCTCCTGCGCTGACCCCGGCTGCCCGTCGTGCTCAGTCGGCGGCGCCGAAGCGGGCGACCAGGCGCACGAGGGTCGGGAGCCCGCGGGAGGTTGCGGGTTCGCCGGTCGCCTCCTCGATCGTGGGCGTGGCGTTGCCATCGCCCTCCCGCTCGTTGACGGAGACGACCCAGCCCTCACCGGCATCCACCACCCGGCACCGGCGGTGCGCGGCGACGCGCGCCAGCTCCGCATCGTCGGGCTCGATGCGGCCGCCGGCGTGGAAGGACACCTCCCGCCGGGCGGCGTCGGGCTGCGCGGCGTGCGCGTCGACGATGCGCGCGATCTCCGACAGCGGCAGCGCGCAGGCGTCGCGGCGCAGGCCCGTGCGGGCCTCGAGCGCCCGCACCGCGTCGGCCACGACGGCGGCGGGGTCGCCGGAGCGGAAGACCACGGTGCCGTTGCTCTGGAACGTCACCGCGTCGGGCACGCCCGCATCGGCGAACGCGGCGAGGATGTCGGCCGTGGACGGATGCCCGCGCTGCCCCTGATTGACGTTGCGCAGCAAGCCGACCCACTCGTCCACGATCTGGATGCTACGACCGACCGCCGCCGCCGGCCAGGCCGAGAAGGGTCGGAACGGGAGGGTCAGCGCGCGGCGGCAGCCGCCGCCGCCGCGGCCACCCGGTCGTAGGTCGCCGAATCGAACGCCACGATCCGCACTTCTTCGACCGCGGTGCCGGCGCCGGCGATCGTCTCGACGGCGGCGGCGATGGCATCCGCCTTCGGCCACCCGTAGATCCCGGCGCTCACGAGGGGAAAGGCCACGGACCGGGCGCCCAGCTCGTCGGCCACCTGCAGCGACCGGCGGTAGCACGACACCAGCAGCGCCCGGTCTCGCTCGCCGGCGGCGAAGTTCGGGCCGACGGTGTGGATCACCCACCGCGCCGGAAGGTCGCCTGCGGTCGTCCAGCCGGCGTCGCCGGTCGCCAGCCCGTGGGGGAACCGGGCGATGCAGTCGCGCAGGATCTCGGCGCCGCCGGCACGGTGGATCGCGCCGTCGACGCCACCGCCCCCGCGCATCGCGTTGTTCGCGGCGTTCACGATCGCGTCCACCCGCTGCTCGGTGATGTCGCCGCGCACCGCGATGATCCTGGTCATGAGGCCAGTGTCGCCCACGACGGCGCCGCTCGGCGAGCCCCAGAGCGACCTGCGCGGCGCGAGCCCGCCGTGGTATCCGTTGAGGGACGGAAGGGACACCATGCCCGCAACGCCCAGCGCCGACCTCCCCGA
>NZ_JANJFJ010000193.1:0-8382 GCF_024626565.1 Microbacterium sp. zg.Y909 | reverse complement strand
AGATCCCGGACGCGAAGCTCGTCTACAACAACAGCCCGTCCTTCAACTGGACGCTCAGCTTCCGCCAGCAGGCCTACGACCTGCTCGCCGAGCAGGGCGAGGACGTCTCGGCCTACGACCGCGGCGATCTCATGAACGTCGCGTACGACGACACGGAGCTCGGCCGGCTGGCCGATGAGAAGATCCGCACGTTCCAGCGCGACGGGTCGGCTCGGGCCGGCATCTTCCACCACCTCATCACGCTGCCGACCTACCACACGGCCGCGCTGTCGACCGATGACCTCGCCAAGGGGTACTTCGGTGACGAGGGCATGCTCGCCTACGTCCGCGGAGTTCAGCGCCGTGAGATCCGCGAGGGCATCGCGACGGTCAAGCACCAGAACATGGCCGGGAGCGACATCGGCGACAACCACAAGGAGTACTTCGCCGGCGCGGCGGCCCTCAAGGCAGGCGGCGCGCACAACACGATGAACCAGTTCAGCTGAGCGCCAGAACGACAGCGGCGGATGCCTCGGACCACCCGGTCCGGGGCATCCGCCGTTTCCGTTCCTCGAAATGTCGATTTCCCCTGCCGCCGAACCGACGCGTTGTCGTAACGTCACTCCCAACGAAAGGCGACGCGATGCGATACCTCATGCTGGTGCTCACCGATCCGGAGCTCGAGACCCCCGAAGAGCCGCCCGTGTCGATCGAGCAGTGGGTCGACGAGGTCTACGGCACCGACCGTGCCGTCGAGGGCGACCGGCTGCGGCCCGCGTCCGAGGCGAAGACCATCCGACGGCGTCGGCGCGAGGTGATCGTCAGCGACGGCCCGTTCGCCGAGGCCTACGAACTCATCGGGGGCTTCGACGTGCTGGAGTGCGACACCCTCGATGAGGCGGTCGAGCTCGCCTCGCGGCATCCGATGGCCACCGCGGGGGTCATCCAACTGCACCCCGCCTGGCCACTGGACCTCTGACGTCGCCGCAGGTCAGCCGAGCGCGCTGCGATAGCGGCGCGGCTTTCCCTCGCCGAGGTCGGCCGGTCGCTCGACGCGCTCGAGCGTGAGCGGCCGGCCGAGGAGGGCGTGCAGCGCCCGCGCCACGGCATCCGCGTCGCCACCGGCGATGCGGGCCGAGACGCGTCCGTCGGCCGCCTGCTCGACGCTCCAGCCCAGCACGCCGTGGGCCTGCAGCTGCTGGGTGAGGTCGACGCACGGCACCAGGCGACCGTCGGCGGCGGCGAAACGGGTGTGCTCGCGCCCCTCCAGGTCGGCGATCCCGCGCGCCCCGTCGGCGAGGCGCACCAGCCGCCCGAAGTCACCGGTGCGGTAGCGCACGAGGGGAAGCAGCGGGTTCTCCCCCGCCGTCACCACGATCTCGCCGACGTCGCCGTCGCGCACCGGCCGCCCGTCGTGGTCGAGCGTCTCGACCACGACCCGCCGATCCAGCACCCGGAAGGGACCGTCATCGGTGCGCACCGCGATCGGTCGCGTCTCGTGCAGGCTGTACACGTCGAACACCGGGCAGGCGAACGTCGTCTCGAGTTCGGCGCGGAGGGGTGCGGACAGCGCCATCGCGCTGGAGAACAGCGCGAGCGGACGCACGACGGCGCGCAGGTCGTCGGCGAGCAGCTCCGCCAGGCTCGTCGGGTTGCCGGTGAGCACCTGCGGGTCGGCCTCGGCGAGGAACCGCGCCCGGGCACCGGCATCCGTCCACGCCCGCTCGTGCAGGTTGATGCGCGCCATCGCCCGCTGGCCGAAGCCGCTCACGAGCGAGACGTACGTGAACGCATCCCGCTGGTGCACGAGATGGGCCAGGGCGAGGCGCTCGCCGTCGGGCGCCCAGCCGACACCGGCATCGCGCACCAGTGCGACGAGATCGTGGAACCCGCGGGCGACCTCCTCGACGTCGTCGGGAATGAGCAGCGCCGCTCCCGTGGAGCCCGAGCTGGTGCCGTGCACCATGCGGTCGAGGTCCGCGTCGAGCGGCACGAACGACGCGAGGTCGTCGACGAGGTGGCGCCGCGTGATCGGGGGGAAGTCCTCGAAGGCATCCAGCCCCGGCATCCGCCGGTAGTAGAGGAGCCGCCGCGCCGTTGCCAGGTGCTCATCGAGCCACCCCGCGGTGGGCAGCGGCCTTCGTGCCCGGTCGGTCATCTCGGCGGTCAGGCGATCCCCCGTCGCGTGCGTCCACGCCGGGGCGCTCGGATGCCGCCGCCACCGCGCCAGCCGGGCGGCGCCGTCGGCGTCCATGGTCGGCCACCGCTCCGCATCGGTGAGCACCGCCGCGGCACCGGGCGTGTATTCGTCGAGGACCAGCGGATCGCGCTCGTCGCGGTGCGCAGCGGTCACCTGGACCGCTCACTCACTGGTGTATCTGGCCGCCGCCTCGCGCGCGCGGGCCTCAGACAGGCGGCGGGCGATCTCGGACCGGTGACGGTGCTCGGCGTAGGCCTCGGCGAGCGCGGCGTTGCGGCGCAGCGAGTCGCGTGCGTCCAGCAGCGACCGCGCGGTGTCGATGCTCTCGCCCGCCGGAAGGAAACCGGCCCACAACAGGAACGTGCGCGCCGCCTCTTCGCGGCGTTCGTCGTCGCTGATCCAGTCGAGCGGATCGACGATCGGGGCCAGTCGCAGCGCGAGGGCATCCACCGCCATGGCGCGGTCGCCGCCGACGAGGGTGGGCGTGAACGGCTCGACGACGTCCTCGCTCGCGATCAGCCACAGCGCCACCGACGCTCCGAGCTGCACGCGCGCATTCTGCGTGACGGAGAGGCACCGCAGCGGTTCGCCGAGGATGTCGCCGGCGAGTGCAGGCAACGAGATCCGTGCGTCGAGGAACGGGCGCGGCACGCTGGACAGCCGGGAGGCGACGGCCGCCAGCGACGGGCCGGGGCGGGCGGACCGCCAGGCGTCGTCCTCCGCCGGCGCGCGCTCCGCCCACGCCGCGAGCAGATCGTCGATGTCAGCCATGCAGTGCCTCCGCCAGACGCGCGCACACCGCGGGCGCGTCGGCCATCGTCTTCAGGAACAAGGTGTCGTAGCCCACGCCCGCCGCCACGTGTTCGATACGTCGGGCGCGGTCCATCAGGATGAGCGTTCCCGAGGTGAGCTTCGTGCGCGTGGCCGCCGCCACGTGCGCGTAGATCTCGTTGCGCACCCCGAACATCGACTCGAGGCCGTCATCCGAGAGCACGACGAGGTGCCGGCGCACCTCCTCCGCCGGTGGCGGCAGCGGGGCGTACCTCCGCTCGAGCAGGTCGAGCGGAAAGGTCGTGCCCCCGGCGAAGAACCACGCGAGGTCGCCCACGATCCGCGCGGGGTCGCGCGAGAATGCTTCGTCGCCGGCCACCTGGCCGGAGCCCGAGAAGCTCGTCACGCGCACCCGCCCGCCGCCGCGCAGGACCGAGAGCGCGAGGATCGTTCCGGCGAGTACCGCGGGGGAACCGTCCCGAGGGTCGGGCATGGAGCCGGACGAGTCGACGTACAGGTCCAGGGCGATGCTCGACTCCTGCGGCTCCGGCTCATCGTCGAGGAACGAGCGGCGCCGAGTCGTCACCCCTGGGACGATGTCCGCGCCGGCCTGCAGCGTCGCCGACCAGTCGATGTCGGCGAGATCGTCGCCCAGCTCCCACGCTTCGAGCGGACCGGGCAGTTCGGGGACCGGCCGCGCGGGGCGACGCTGGCGGAGGGGCCTGACCCAGGGCGTGGCCTCGAGGCGGTACCACGCGGCCGTGACCGCCTCGGCGTCGACGGTGGAGTAGAGCTCGAGGGTGCGGGCCAGATCCAGGCTCTGACCCGGGGCGTCGCCCGCGCGGACCGTGCTGCGCCCCGTCCCGCGTGCGGGCTCGCGCCCGGAACGGTCGGGAAGAGCACCCGAGAGCCGGCGATCGGCCAGCACCCGGCCGAGTTCGTCCGGCGTGGGCGCTGCCTCATCCGCCGCGCACCCGCCGGGTGCCCCCGCGATGCCGGGACCACTGCGGCGCTCCGCCTCCACGAGATACGGCGCAGCGAGCACGCCGAACCGCAGGGCGCCGCCGACGGGGTCGACGGCGAAGGTGCGCACGAGTCCCGCGAGCAGGTCGGCGTCGAGCGCGGGGCGCGTCGTGATGACGCTGTCCAGCTCCGCCGCGATGCGCGCCGCCTCCCGGCGCGCATTGCGCAGCATCTCCTCACTCATCCGACGGTGCGCCGGGATCTGATCCAGGGGCACCTCGTCGAAGGCATCCACCGCCCGCGGCCCCGGCGGCGCCGGCGGCTGCGCAGCACACAGGGTCGCGGCGGGCAGATTCCACACCAGCTCGTAGGTGCGCAGGTACACCCACCACAGCCGGTGCGGGGTGTCATAGGAGTCGCGGTACAGCGCGCGGGACAGTCGGATGATCCCGGGCTCGGGCTCTCCGTCGCGGCGGCGCTGCAGCATGGCGACGCGCGCGTTCACGAGCAGATCGGTCCAGAGGTTGGACAGCAGCGCCAGGTCGTCCTTGCGAATGGCGTCCGCTCCGGATGCCACGAGGGCGCGTCCCAGCTGGTGGCGGATCTTCAGCGCGTCGATGCGCGTGCTCGGCGCGAGCACGTGGTGGCCGATCTCGTGGGCGAACACGCTCTCCATCTCGGCCGCACCGCCCATCTCACCGACCATGGCGGGGTCGACGACCACCACGGGCGGAAAGGAGAACCACGCCGGCGCGCCGCGTTCGGCTCCTGCGCCGGGCCGCAGCTCGGCGTCGTGCATGCGCACTCCCCAGAGGGCGAGAGCCCGGGTCCAGGCATCACGCGTCGCGCCGTCCAGCGGTATCGTCGCCGGTGCCGGCGAGGTGGGGGCCGCCTCCGAGCTCACGCGGCATCCCACACGTGGACCCACGCGAGGTACGAGCTGGGCGTGCAGACGATCGACGCGGCCGAATCGGATGCCGGCGGGGCCTGCGCGATCGGGTCGCCGTCCGTGTCGTCCATCCTCACCAGACGGTGACCCCACACGTCGGCGTCCAGCCGCCACCACTCGTCGCCTGCGCGGATCGCGAAGGCGCCCGGTTCCGACAGCGGCACGCCCAGCTCGGGCGGCATGATCCAGGCGCCGCCGAGACCGGCGAAGCCGCCGACGGCGCAGACGTACCCGCGCGCGGCGGGTCGCCGCGGCCACCAGAAGCGGTCGGTGCGCTGCGCCGCGGCGAACGCCGCCACCGATTCCACGCCGTCCAGCCCGAGCGTGCGGCCGGCGGCGAGACCGGCGCCGCCGGCCACCAGCGCGTCGAGCCTGGTCAGTGCGTCATCGCGGTAGGCGAGCGCTCCGGCGCGCCATGCCGCAACGGCCGCGTAGCTCAGCAGCTCATCGCGATCGGGGGCGGGCCTCTCCTCCAGCGCAGCCGCCAGGCCGGCGCCGAAGAGCGCGGGGTCGCCACCGGCGCGGCGGACGTTCTCGGCGGCGAGGGCGACATCGAATCCGGCCAGCTGAGGCGGACCGCCCAGCGGCGCCTCGGCGTTCGCGAGATGGCCGGGCCGATTCACGATTGGGTCACCACCCACTTCACATACGCGGTGTAGCGCTGGTGCAGGTACTTGAGCGTCGTCAGATCGTCGAAGTCACGCCCGTACAGCTTGCCCGTCGCCGCGATGGACCGGATGCGCGCCTCGATCTCGGTGAGGCGGCGGGAGGCCTCGACGCCCGAGACGCCGTCCAGGCCGGCGTCGAGCTGTGTCAGCAGGTCGCGCACGGGGTCGTCGCTTTCACGGCCGAGCGCGTCGAACTGGCGGCAGGATTCGGCGAACAGGTCGGCGAGCCAGCTCACCGGATCGGTGGCGAGTTCGCGTTCCGCGCCGATGTCGAACCGCGGGTGCGTGGTGTTCGGAAGCAGCTTGCCCCGCAGCACGAACGGCAGCATCGCGGTGACGTCTTCCACGCCGACCGCGTCGGCACCACGGAACCACGCCATGGCCTTGGCGTAGAGGATGAGGGTCTGCATCGCCCGCACCGACAGTCCGTTGATCGTCTGGGCTCCGAGGTCGGCGGCGAGGTCAGCGCCCGTGTTGACGTCGATGATCTCCGCGACCCGTCCGCCGGCCGTCGTGACGGTGTCCTTCGTGCGGTACTCGAAGCGGCGACCGCCGTGCTGCACGAACTCGAAGTGGCTGAGGAAGAACTCCAGCCGCCGGCGCACCGCGGAGGGCAGCGGCACGGCACGGATCGCGGCGCGCATCCGCGCGTGCTCCTCGGGCGAGAACACCAGCTCCTCCGGCACGTGCTCCTCGGGCTTCTCCCCCGCCTCGACGCGGGTGATCAGCTCGTCGAGGAACCGGCTGTTGAAGCTCGCCGACTGCACGGTCACGTCCATGCGGTCGCGCAGCGCCTGGATGACCGGGAACGTGCCGCCCCCCGCGTCGTCGTTCGCCGTGAAGAACCAGCTCTCCACGCCCCGGTGGGGGTTGGTCCGGTGCATCTGGTCGTGGCTCTCGACATAGCCCTCCGCGACCATCGTCAGCAGGGCGGACTGCGTCTTGGTGGGGATGCGGTTGTACTCGTCGATGATCTTCACCGGGCGCGTCAGCCACTCGCGCCAGGCGATCCCGATCTCCGCCAGGCTCGACGCGTTGATGAGGTCGCGCGGCAGCGGGATGCCGACGAGGTCGCTGATGGTGAGTTGCGGCTGCCCCTGCTGCACGCCGCGGCGGACGTCGTCTGCGGATGCTCCCGCCAGCACGCCCATGAGCACCGCCACTGTGGTCTTGCCCCGGCCCGGCCCCCCGATCATGAGGCACTTCCCCCCGACCGCGAAGGTCAGCAGCGGCAGCAGGACGTTCGACGAGAACGACGCATCGGTGGGGAGGGTCAAGACGGCGCCGGCGTCGCCCAGCGCGTAGGTCAGCGGCGCGCCAGAAGAGAACTCGATGTCGTAGTACGGCGAGATGACGGCCCTGTTGACGATCCAGTAGTACGTCTGGCGCAGCTTCTCATCGAGCGCGGCGTGGCGTTCCTCGTCGGGCGCGCGGAACAGATCGTCCGCAGTGAGCTGCGCCACGCCCGCAGCGTGCGCGGGAGAGGTGGGCGAAGCCGAGACTCTGTGCCAGCGGTCGGACATCGCGCCAGCCTACCGGCCGGTCTGCCGCGCCAGCGCGCGCTGCTCCTCGTGCGGCCGATCCCCCAGCGGGCGCGCGAATGCCAGCCGGCGGGCGACGACGTCGCGGATGAGGGGGACGGATGCCGCGACGCGCTCGGCGACGGTGCCCCGCACCTCCGCCCAGGGGGTGTCCTGCCCGGCGAGCGTCTCTCGGAAGCGGTCCTGCATCGCATGACGGATGTGCTCGCCGTCGCGCATGCCGTCCTGCACGAAGGGGATCTCGTCCCCTGTCAGGAGATAGAGGTCGGGCGCGTGGGCGGCTGCGCGCTCCCGCAGCCGCGGCGCGTCGACCCCGACGTACCGCTCGTGCCAGAGCGCCGTGGCGAGGACGTCGGTGTCGCACACCAGCACGGGCGCCGGGACGCGGCGCAGGGCGTCGCGCTCCAGCGCCATCTGGCGGTCGGCGATGAGGTCGAACTCATCGGTGCGCCACGGGGCGATGAGCCCCCCGTCCCGCGTCAGGGAGTGCTCGCGTCCGTACTCGGGAACCCAGAGCGTGCCCAGCTCTGCGGCGAGCGCCTCGGCGAGGGTGGTCGAGCCGGTCGATTCCGCGCCGAGCACCACCACCCGCGCGGCGAGCGACGCCCGCACGGCCGGCGCGAGCTCGCCCCACTGCCCCGCCGGGTCGCCGCGCACTGCGGTGCCCGACACGGGGTTGAGCCGGCGCTGCGGGTCGACCTGCACCCACGCGGCCCCGAGCCGTCGGGCGAGCTCCTCCCCGTACTCGTCGGAGGTGAAGACGGCATCCACCGGCGCGTCGAGCAGCCCCGCGATGATGGCGGTGTGCGCATCCCACGCGGTGGAGGACTCGAAGTCGATGGGGGTGTCGTCCAGCTTCGAGACCACCCGCACCCGGGGGTGCTCCTCAGCGACCCACTGCGCCCTCACCTCGACCGGGATCGACTCCACGGACGATCCGATCACCTCTACGGTGACACGCGCGCTGGAACGCTCCGCCGTGCGGATGAGGTGCCCATGGCCGGCGTGCAGCGGGTAGAACTTGCCGATCACCAGTGCGTGGCGGTAGGGCGCACTCACGCGCGCGCCGCCACTGCGGCATCCGCCGGTGCCGTGGCGTCGGCCGCCCGCTGCACGCGTCGCCACGCGCGCAGGCTGAACACGCACAGCACGATGAAGAGGGCATACAGCGCGGCGACGATCCACAGGCCGGTCGCGATCGACAGCGCGACGAAGGCGATGTCGACGCCGATCCACACGTACCAGCTCTCGATCCACTTGCGGTTGAGCATGTACTGCGCCACGAGGCTCGCCGAGGTGGTGGCGGCGTCC
>NZ_JANJFJ010000192.1:0-8440 GCF_024626565.1 Microbacterium sp. zg.Y909 | reverse complement strand
GCGCTGAGCTTCCCCGACGACGCCGGCATGATCCGCGTCGACGAGGAGTCGGGCCTGGGGTTCGCCATCGCCACCGACTGCAACAGCCGGTTCTGCCAGCTCGACCCCTACGAGGGCGCCAAGCTCGCCCTCGCCGAGGCGTACCGCAACGTCGCCGTCACAGGTGCCGTGCCGACCGCGGTCACCGACTGCCTCAACTTCGGCAGCCCCGAGAACCCCGAGGTCATGTGGCAGTTCTCGCAGACCGTCGACGGGCTCTCCGACGCGTGCCTCGAGCTCGGTGTTCCCGTCACCGGCGGCAACGTGTCGTTCTACAACCAGACCGGTGACGCTCCGATCTTCCCGACTCCGGTCGTGGGCGTCCTCGGCATCATCGACGACGTGGCGCGACGCATCCCCAGCGGATGGCAGGATGCCGGCGAGAACATCTACCTGCTCGGCGTCACGGCCACCGAGCTGAGCGGCTCGCAGTGGGCCGGCACCATCCACGGCCACCTCGGAGGTCGCCCTCCGAAGGTCGACCTCGCGGCCGAGAAGCGTCTGGCGGATCTGCTGCACGCGGCATCCCTGCAGTCCCTCGTCTCCAGCGCCCACGACGTCTCCGGCGGGGGCCTTGCCCAGACGCTCGCCGAGGGCGTCATGCGCTTCGGCGTCGGCGCCCGGGTGTGGCTGAGCGAGATCATGGAGCGCGACGGCGTCGACGCCGCGACCGCGCTGTTCTCGGAGTCCACCGGCAGGGTTGTGGTGACCGTGCCCCGCGAGGACGACGTGAAGTTCCGCGGGCTCTGCGACGGCCGCGGCTACCCCGTGATGCGCATCGGCGTGACCGACGCGCCCGGCGACGGCGACGCGCCGGCCCTCGAGATCCAGGACGTGTTCACCGTGTCCGCCACCGAGCTGCGCCAGCGATCGCAAGCCACCCTGCCCGCCGCCTTCGGCGCGACGGTGGCCGAGCCCGTCTGACGAGGAGATGACATGAGCGACGACGATTACGGCAACTACGGGCAGGGACGCCAGCGGCGCATGAAGATCGTCGCGTGGGTCGTGATCGCGTCGCTGATCCTCGTCGGCGGCGGGTCGACCGTCATCGCACTGCTGTTCGGCTGAGACCGGGCCGGAGACAGGGCCGACGCGTACGATGACAGGGTGGACACCGTCCTCCTGGTCCTGGGGTCATGGTGGTGGATCGCTCCGGCAGCGGCCGGGGCGGGCGCCGTCGGCTACAGCGCCCTGACGACCAACCGCCGTCGCGCCCGCCGGCTGGAGCTCGACGCCGCCCGGCACGAGGAGCTCGCCGCCTACCGCGCACTGCAGTCCGCCCGCGCCCAGGTGCGCGCCGCGCAGGCCGATGTGCTCACCGAGAAGGCGCAGCGGGGTTCGCCGTGGCTTCCCGCCCCGATGTCCGAGGCGAAGCGGATGCTGCAGGAGGCGAAATACGACGAGAAGCGGGCCTCGCTGCAGCTGCGCGCCACCCGCAGCCGAGTGAAGGCGATGCGCGCCCGGTACGCCGCCACGGGCCGCGACGCGCCCCTGCCGATCGAGCAGCTGACCGCCCGCCTCGACGCCGTCACCGCTCGGTGGCTGGAGTACGAGACGGATGCCGCGAAGGCGCTCGCGTTCCCGCAGATGCTCGAGTCCCGGCATCCGCTGACCCTGGCGTTCCTCAAGGCCCAGCGCGAGGCGCAGTGGTTGCGTCCGGCATCCGCGCGCGAGAAGGTGACCCCGGAGCGCTTCGTGGCGTATCGCGATGCGGTGCACGCGGCCGAGACCGCGTTCGCTGCGGCTGAGCGCGACGCGCAGCGCGCGGCGCGGGGCGGGGCGCCGGGGATTCGTGGGGTTTCGGGGGGAGGGCAGTGGCCGGTTCCGTCGCGGGATTCGAAGCCGCCCGCCGCGCAGTAGCGCGCTGTCACCGCCGGCGCCGCGGGCTAGCATGACAGAGTGGATGAGCTGGTCACCTTTCTCGGGAGCTACTGGTGGTTGGCGTTCCCGCTGGCCGGGGTGTTCGGCGGGGCATGGGAGGGGTGGCAGCGGGCGAGCAAGCGCCGGCACAAGCGCCGCCTCGAGATCATCCGCGCCAAGAGCGAGCTGAAGGCAGCGCAGGCGGCAGCCCGTGGACGGCCGGCGGCGACGGCATCCATCCCCACGGCGATCACCCGCCCATCGCCGCAGCCCAGCCAGCTCGAGCAGCTGTTCGCGCTACACGACGGTGTGACGCAGCGCTGGCTCGACTACGAGCTCGATGTGGCGAAGCTGATCGCCTTCCCCGCCATGAGCGACGGGCGACAGCCCCTGACGGCGGCCTTCCTGCGGGCGAAGAAGCACGCCGATCACCTGCGGCCGGAATCGGCGAACGCGAAGGTGTCGCAGGAGCAGGTGGACGAGTACCGCAAGGCGGTAACGGAGTTCGAAGTGGCGTTCGACCTGGCCGAGCGTGAGGCGCGGCGCATGCGGGATTCGTCGTTCAGCGAGGTGGAGCGCAAGCGCCTGGCGACGGCGCAGCAGCTGCTCTCGGTCGCGGTGGACCAGGCGGCGACGCCCTCGGAGCGGCAGGTGGCTTACAAGCGCGTGCGCGAGGAGCTCAACGGGCTGATCGCGCTGTCGGACGAGGCGATCGACGTGCTCGAGACGAAGGTGTCGCTGGAGATCACCTCCGGAACCCCCGAGTGAGTATTCGCGTCGCCGAGTGAGTACTCGCGGAACAACTGCGGCCGAACCGCAGGCCCCACGAGTACTCACTCAAAGCGACGAATACTCACTCGCGAGCGGGGGACTCAGGAGGTCAGGGTGGCGACCCACTCCTCGTTCGCGGCGATCCACTCGGCCACGACGGCCTCGTAGTCGTCGCTGTCGTTCTCGTTGAACATCGCATTCTCGAGCGAGTACAGCGTCTCGCTGTCCATCTTGAAGGCGCTCAGCCACTCGAAGACCTCGGGGAAGTCCTCCTCGAACGTCGTCGAAGCGTACGAGTGGATGCCCTCGGCGTCGCCGAGCAGCCCCTTCGGGTCCTCGAGGTCCTTGATCGGGAACGCGTCGTACGCCCAGTGCGGGCGCCACAGCGTCACGAGGATGTCCTCGCCGGCACGGGTCGCCGTGTCGAGCTCGGTGAGCATCGCCGGGGTCGACGACGTCACGTGGTCGAAGGCCTCCAGGCCATAACCGGGGATGACGGCCGAGTCGGTGACGGTCGCGAGACCCGAGCCCGACTCGATGCCGTAGATCGTGCTGTCGAAGAGGTCCGCGTTGTCGGCGAGCTGCTCGATCGAGTCGATCGGCGCGTCCTCGTTCACCGCGAAGGTGAGCTTGGCGTCCTCGTTCCAGGCGCCGAGGTCGACCATGTCATCGCCGTACTCTTCGATGTAGTCGGCGTGGGTCAGCGGCAGCCAGGTGTCCAGCGTCACGTCGTAGTCGCCACTGGCGATGCCGTTGTAGACGGCCGCCGGGTCGGCGTACTCGAGTTCGACCTCGTAGCCCTGCTCCTCGAGCACGGTCTTCCACAGCTCGGACGCGGCGATGCCCTCGTCCCAGCCGTTGAAAACGGCGATGGTGATGGGGCGGTCTGCCGCGGCATCCCCCTCGGTGCCGGCACCCTCGTCGGACCCGCCGGCGCAGCCGGTGAGCGTCAGGGCTGCGGCGGAGGTGAGCGCGAGCGCCCCCAGGAAAGTGTTTCTCTTGGTCATCGTGACTTCCTCTCCCTTCGTGTGCTGTGCACGAAGCGGTCGTTGTGGTCGGGCGCGGAATCTCCGCGCCCCCCGCGAGTGATGAGCTCGCAAGACGTTGGGCCCGAAGGCGTCAGGCGGATGCCGCGACCGGCCGCGGCTCGTCCGCGTCGGCATCCCGCGACGCGGCGCGCGCCGCGCGAGAAGCGCCACGGCCGCGCGAAGCGGCCCGGGCACCACGGCGTGACCCTCGGGCGGCGAGCGCGGAGGTCACGCGGTCGAGGATCATCGCGATGATGACCACCGACAGCCCGGCTTCGACGCCGAGCGCGATGTCGATCTTCTGCAGGCTCTGCACGACGTCGCCACCGAGTCCGCGGGCGCCGACCATGCCGGCGATGACCACCATCGACAGGCTCAGCATGATCACCTGGTTGACGCCGGCCATGATGCTCGGAAGCGCCAGCGGCAGCTGGATCTGACGCAGGATGCGGCCGGGCGAGGCGCCGAAGGCGTGGCCGGCCTCGACCACCTCGCGGTCGACGCCGCGGATGCCGAGCTCGGTCAGCCGCACGCCGGGGGCGAGGGCGAAGAGGATGGTCGCGACGATGCCGGGCACGACGCCGACGCGGAACAGCATGAGCGCGGGGATGAGGTACACGAACGCCGGCATGGTCTGCAGGAAGTCCAGCACCGGGCGGACGATCTTCGAGACGGTGTCGTTGCGGGCCGCCCAGATGCCCAGCGGAATGCCGATCGCGAGCGCGATCACCGAGGCGACGATGACCAGGGCGAGCGACTGCATCGCGTTCTCCCATTGGCCGACACCCACGATGACGAGGAGTCCGACCACGGTGCCGACGGCCAGCCACACGCCCTTGGCCCACAGCGCCAGCGCGGCGAGCACGACGATGACCGCCCAGAACGGCGGCGCCTGCAGCACCCACTCGAGCGCGTCGTAGACAGCCAGGAACAGCGAGCGGAGTCCGTCGAAAAGCCACCCGAAGGTGTCGATCAGCCAGCGGACGAAGGTTTCGGCGATGTCGCCGATCGGAAGACGCACGTCGTTCACGCTGCTCCCCCCTTCGACGAGGCCGCGAGTTCGGCGGCGTCGGCCTCCGCCTGCCCGAGTTCCTCCAGCGAGGCGGCGAGGTCGGCCGGCGGCACCGAGGGCGCGGGCTCGATGATCGGCAGGGCCTGGGTCGTGGCGGGGACGTTCCCGAGCGCGGCGAGCAGCGTCACGCGCGGGATGAGGCCGACCAGGCGACCGGCGGCATCCACCACCGGCACCGGCACCGTCGTCTCGACGGCGCGCTCGACGACATCGGTCAGCGGGTCGTCGGGCGACACCGTCGGGACGGACGCGTCGATGACGGCGCGCAGGTCGGTCTCGCCCGCCTTGATCGCCCGGATCACCTGACGGTCGCTGATCACACCCAGCAGCCTGCGGTTCTCGGTGACGAACACCGAGCCGGCCTGCAGCTCGCGCAGGGACCGCAGCGCACCGCGCAGCCCGGCGCTGACGGGAGTCGTGGCGTGGGCGGGCTCCATGACGGCGGATGCCGTGAGCACCCTGGCCCGGTCGACGTCCTGCACGAACTGGGCGACGTAGTCGTTCGCCGGGTCCGTGAGGATCTCTTCGGGCGTGCCGTTCTGCACGATGCGCCCGTCGCGCATGACAGCGATGCGGTCGCCGAGGAACATGGCTTCGTTGAGGTCGTGGGTGATGAAGACGATGGTGCGGCCGAGCTCGCGCTGCAGCTCGACCAGCTGCTCCTGCATCTCGCGGCGGATCAGCGGATCGAGCGCGGAGAACGCCTCGTCCATGAGCAGGATGTCGGTGCCGGCCGTGAGCGCACGGGCGAGCCCCACCCGCTGACGCATGCCGCCGGAGAGCTCATCGGGCATCGCCTCGGCGCGGTCGCCCAGGCCAACCTTCTCGAGGATCTCCATCGCCCGACCGCGGCGTTCGGCCTTGCCGACGCCCTGGATCTCGAGCGCATACGCGGCGTTGTCGAGCACCGTGCGGTGCGGCAGCAGCGCGAAGTGCTGGAACACCATCGAGATCGACTGACGACGGATGCCGCGCAGCTCGCTGGCCGACGCCCCCGTGACGCTGCGTCCTTGTACAAGCACCTCGCCCGCGGTGGGCTGCAGCAGCCCGTTGAGCATGCGGATGATCGTCGACTTGCCCGACCCCGACAGCCCCATGATGACGAAGATCTCGCCCGGCTGCACGGTGAAGCTGGCATCGATCACGGCGGCCGTTCCGGCGTCGGCCACGTCGGCCCGGCTCTGGCCGGCGCGCAGGCGCTTGACGGCATCCTTGGGGTTGCGTCCGAAGACCTTGAACAGATTCTTCGCTTCGACAGCAGGGGCAGAACTCACGTGTTTTCACCTCGGCAGCCGTCGCTTCAGGCCGCATCGGTAGCGCCCGGGTAGACGGTCATCGGCGCTGCACACACGCGTCGGGTGTCGACGCGGCACAGCGCTCCGGCGACGCACATTCGGGTGGGTCGCCCAGACCGCCGACCATACGTTCGCTCGCACCGATGGCCTCGGGTCGGGCCGGGCGAGCGATCGCGGACTGGTCGTCGGGGCCTCGCGGCCCTCGCTTCCACCGTACCCAGCGACCTCACAGGTGGCAAACCGGCGCAAGTGGGGCCTTGACATCGCGGCATCCTGCGTTGCATGGTTAGTTAGTCGAGTAATTAACCAGCGGACGGAGCAGCGTGATCGAAGACGGCCGGGCCATCTTCCTGCAGATCGCCGAGAGCATCGAGGACGCCATCATCGACGGCAGCTTGCCGGAGGAGACCCAGGCGCCCTCGACGAACGAGCTCGCGGCATTCCACCGCATCAACCCCGCCACGGCGGCCAAAGGAGTGAACATGCTCGTGGACAAGGGCGTCCTGTACAAGCGACGCGGCATCGGCATGTTCGTCGCCCCGGGGGCCCGCGAGCAGCTGCGCGGCGAGCGTCGCGCCGCCTTCGCGGACCGCTTCATCGACCCACTGCTGACCGAAGCCCGCGCCCTGGGCCTCGGCGCCGACGACCTCACCGCGCTCATCCAGCGTCGGTACACCACTACAGGAGAAGGGACGGCACGATGACCTCCGTCATCGAGGTGCAGAACCTCACCAAGCGCTACCGCGAGACCGTCGCGGTCGACGACGTGAGCTTCGAGATTCAGAAGGACACCATCTACGGGCTCCTCGGCCGCAACGGTGCGGGCAAGACGACGATCATGTCGATCCTCACCGCGCAGAACTTCGCCACGTCCGGCGACGTGCGCATCTTCGGCGAGGACCCGTACGAGAACGCGGGCGTCCTGCAGCGGATGTGCTTCGTCCGTGAGAGCCAGAAGTACCCCGACGACGCGCTACCCAAGCACGCGTTCGACACCGCCCGGCTGTTCTTCCCGAATTGGGACCAGGACTTCGCCGAGCGCCTCATCGAGGACTTCCAGTTGCCGGTCAAGACCCGGATCAAGAAGCTCTCCCGTGGTCAGCTCTCCGCCGTGGGCGTCATCATCGGGCTCGCCGCGCGTGCGGAGATCACGTTCTTCGACGAGCCCTACCTGGGCCTGGATGCCGTCGCGCGCCAGATCTTCTACGACCGGCTGCTCGAGGACTACGCCGCGCATCCCCGCACGGTGATCCTCTCCAGCCATCTGATCGACGAGGTGTCCAACCTCCTCGAGCGGGTGCTGGTGATCGACCGAGGCCGCATCGTCATGGACGAGGACACCGACGTGGCGCGCAGTCGCGCAGCCAACATCGTCGGCGACAGCGCCGCTGTCGAGGCGTTCGTCGCCGGCCGCGAGGTGATCCACCGCGAGACCCTTGGGCGCGTGTCGAGTGTGACCGTGCTCGGCACCCTCACGGCATCCGAGCGGGCGGAGCTGGCGGCAGCGGGCCTGGACGTGGGTCCGGTGTCGCTGCAGCAGCTGATCGTCCGCATCACACAGCACGCCGCGGGCACCGCGGCGGCGATCGACGAAGGAGCACTGCGATGAGCCGCACCGTCAATGTCGTGCGCATGCAGCTGACGAACCGGGCGACGTACATCTGGGTCCCGCTCATCGTGCTGGTGGGCACGCTGGCGATCACGCTGGCGATCTACGGGATCTTGGACTACGCCGGGGTGGTGGGCCCGAAGTACGGGGGTGGCGCGCAGGCGCCGCTGTGGTACTTCGCAGTGGTCGGCATCCAGGCGCTCACCCTCACGTTCCCCTTCTCACAGGCGATGAGCGTGACGCGGCGGGAGTTCTACGTCGGCACCGTGCTCACCGCGGTGCTCACCTCTGCCCTGCTGGGTCTGGTGTTCGTGATCGGCGGGCTGCTCGAGCAGGCCACTGACGGATGGGGCATGAACGGCTACTTCTTCTACCTGCCGTGGGTGTGGGAAGCGGGACCGGTCGCCGCCGGGTTCGTGTTCTTCGTGCTGGCGCTGCTGTTCTTCGTCTGCGGATTCTGGGGCGCGACGATCTACAAGCGGTTCGGCAACCTGTGGCTCACCGTGGTTCTGGTCGGACTCGCGCTCGCACTGGTGGCCCTCGCCTGGTTCATCACGCAGACACAGTCCTGGGGTGCGTTCGCCGAATGGTTCGTCGCACAGGGGGCGCTGGGCCTGGCCCTGTGGGGCGTCGGCCTCATCGCGGTGCTGGCCGTGATCTCCTGGCGGACGCTTCGCCGCGCGGTTCCCTGATCCACCGCGTCGCGGACGCCCCGGGCTTCGGCTCGGGGCGTTGCGCGTCGGGTCAGCGCTCGTCGGCGGCGGCG
>NZ_JANJFJ010000191.1:0-8473 GCF_024626565.1 Microbacterium sp. zg.Y909 | reverse complement strand
GCGCTGTTCGCCGCCGACCTGCTGCGGATGTACGTGCAGTACGCGGCATCCAAGGGGTGGAAGACCGAGGTGCTGGACCGCAACGAGTCCGACCTCGGCGGCTACAAGGACGTGCAGATCGCGATCAAGGGCTCGTCGAGCGACCCCGCGCAGGGGGTGTGGGCGCACCTGAAGTACGAAGGCGGCGTGCACCGCGTGCAGCGCGTGCCGGCGACGGAGTCCCAGGGGCGCATCCACACCTCGACCACCGGCGTGCTGGTGTTCCCCGAGGTGGACGAGCCCGACGAAGTGCACATCGAGCCGAACGACCTGAAGATCGACGTGTTCCGCTCGTCGGGGCCCGGCGGTCAGTCGGTGAACACCACCGACTCGGCGGTGCGCATCACGCACGTGCCCACCGGGATCGTCGTGTCGATGCAGAACGAGAAGTCGCAGCTGCAGAATCGCGAGGCCGGCATGCGCGTGCTGCGTGCGCGGCTGCTGGCGAAGCAGCAGGAGGAGCGGGATGCCGCGGCCTCCGATGCGCGCAAGTCGCAGATCCGTGGCATGGACCGCTCGGAGCGCATCCGCACCTACAACTTCCCCGAGAACCGCATCGCCGATCATCGCACCGGCTACAAGGCGTACAACCTCGACCAGGTGATGGACGGCGCGCTCGAGCCGATCGTGCAGTCGGCGATCGCCGCGGACGAAGAGGCGCGGCTGGCGGCGCTCGGGTCCTGACGGGGGTCTTCGACCCCTGGGCCGGACGCGGGGGAGTCGCTAGGGTCGCCGCATGGTCATGTTCCTGCTGCGCGCCCTGGTCTTCCTGGCATCGGCGGCCCTCGGGCTCATCGTGGCCGATGTCACCGTGTCGGGCTTCCAGATCGTGTGGGCCGACTGGTGGGGTTTCGTCGTCTGCATCGTGATCTTCGCCGTCCTGCAGAGCGTGCTGTCGCCCTGGATCGCGAAGGTGGCGCGGCGATACGCCCCCGCGTTGCTGGGCGGCATCGGCATCATCTCGACGCTGGTGGCCCTGCTTGTCGTGGTGCTGCTGCCGGTCGGAGGATTGCGCATCACGGGCGGCCTGGCGTGGATCCTCGCTCCGGTGGTGGTGTGGGTGGTCACCGCGGTGGCGACGGTGCTGCTGCCGATGGTGTTCATCCGGCGCAAGGCCGACGAGCGCCGCGATGCCCGGCGCGAGTAGCTGCCGCGGGGGCGCATGGTTCAAGAAGAGTGCGGTGCGGGTAGGGGGTTCGCCGGTGCCGGTTCCTCCCCCAGGGGTGCTGATGTGGGGAGTTGTCCACAAGCCCAGGTCACGCGTGCTTTCTGCGGGTTTCGATGTTGGTGGGTGTGGGCAGGATTGGGGGTATGAACACCTCCTCCACCACCACCACCGCCCCGGCACGGACGGCTGTCTTGTCGCGGGAGCAGGTGGTGTCCGGGCTGGAGGGGGTGCGGCGGCGTCGGGCGGAGGTGGATGCCGATGAGGCGTGGTTCATCTCCCAGGGCGAAGCGGTCGCGCAGGCGGAGACCGCGCGCATCCCGTCCAGTGAAGGGCGGGAGCGGGAGCTGCCATTACGAGGGATGGCTGCGGAGATCGCGGCGGTGCTGCGCCGCTCGGACCACGGCATGCGCGACCGTATGCACGACGCCACCCTGCTGGTGGACGAGTTCGCCGCGACGTTCGAGGCGTTGCGCGAGGACCGGATCGACCGGGTCCATGCCCGGATCATCCAGGACGCCGGTGCCCGCATCACCGACCCCGACGCGCGGGCCCGGTTCGAGCAGGCCGCGCTGGTGGTGTGCGAGGGGGACATCCCCGGGCGGGCGAAGCCGATCGTCCTGATGCTCGCGCAGAAACTCAACCCTGTGCCGCTCGAAGAACGGCACAAGGATGCCGCCGCGGGGAGGCGGGTATGGGTGCGGGACCTCGATGAGGGGATGGCGGAGATCACCGCGCTGCTGCCGGCGGAGCTGGCGTACGCGATCCGGGACCGGCTAAACCGGCACGCCCGCGAGATCACCGACGCCCACCGCACCGCCGCCGCGAAAGCGGCAGCCGCGGCCGCGGCACCCACCGCCACCGACGTCCTCGCGACGGACCGGCGCACCATGGACCAGATCCGCGCCGACGTGCTCACCGACCTGCTCCTCACCGGAAACGCCACCGCCCCGACCGAGATCGGCGCTATCCCGGAGGGTGCCTCGATCGTCGCGCAGGTGCAGATCGTCATCCCCGCGAACACACTCATCGGCATCGGAAGCGAACCGGCGGAACTGGTTGGGTACGGACCCATCGACCCCGACACCGCCCGGCACCTCGCCGCGACCGCGGAGTTGTGGGAGCGGGTGTTCACCTCCCCGACCACCGGCGCCGTGGAACAGGTGCTCACGTACCGACCCAGCCGGGAGTTGCGACGACACCTCGACGCCCGCGACGAGCACTGCCGGTTCCTCGGATGCCGAAGACCGGCCCGGCACTGCGACCTCGATCACACCCACGACGCCGCCCTCGGCGGACCGACCTGCGTGACCAACCTCGCAAGTTCTGAACCTGGCCCCCGAGTTCAAAGTCGATAGCGCTCATACAGAGCGGCTTCTTGTACCTGCTGGTTGAGGTCGGTGCACAGATCCAAGACGTCTGCGGCGACGGCACGTGCCTCGTCCGCCGTGATCGGTTGCCATCCCCCGTGCGCGATGCGGTGTCGACGACCGCAGAGAACCTCATCAATGAAGTTCTCGCGCATCTGGTATTTCTCAAGATAGGTGAGTCCCGCGCAGCCGAGAATGGACTGCAGTGTCGCCGCCGTGAGATTCCCGGTTTTGACAACCACTTCTGCATCGACCGCGAACGGTCGGGTCCCACGCTCATCGATTGCAGCCAAGAGGCCGACGACTTCATCCACTGACCGCTCCGGCTGCGCTGCGGTCCGGACCGCGTCGCGGAGCGCTAGACCCTGAAGTCCCGCGTTGAGGTCGCCGACGTACAGGCCGCGCGACTGAACGTACTCGATGTATCGCCGCACGGCTCCTTTGACGAACCCCTCCCAATGCGAATACGCCATCACATGGCACGAGCGCGCCAGCAGGCTCCGCCTGGGATCCATGCTGGCCCGAACCATATGCCGGAGATCGGCAATTTCCCGTCTCCGGTTCGCTAGATCGCTGTCCAAGTCGTCGACCAAGCGTTCGACGAGCGTCGCCATCGGAGGCTGGCCTTAGGCAGAGAACAGCTGACGGCCGAGCGGAATACTCTTTGCCATGCGTGCGTCAGCACGGACTCCCGTGGCGAATCCTGCACCGTAGTCGTCGCTGGTCCAGAACTCCTTGGCCTTCGCGGTGGGGTCAACCTCAGAAACGGACGCAAATCGATCGATGTTGTGGCCAAGACCCATGGCGATGACCTCGAACGACGTGTTGAGGAAAGGGCCGCCGAATCGCTGGCGGGCTTCATTCCAGCGCTTGAACGAAAGATCACCAGATGTCTCGTTGAGGAACTCAAACGTCTTTCGGAAGGCGGCCGCTTCGGCATCGTACTCAAAGTCCTTCGCCAACGCCATGCGCATGGCTTCGTTTGTGACGAACTCGCCGAGGTTCCCGATCGTCGAGATCTGGTCCGCAGGGAATCGGCGGAAGATCACGAAACGCAGAGCAAGTTCAAGGTGATACTGCTCTCCGATCAGTCGTTCGCTAAGTGCCACCGTCGAGAGGAAGTTGGCATCGGTTGCGAGGCCCGCGAGCCAGGTATAGAAGTCGCGATTCGTGCCAATGAGCATGCAGCTTCGGACCTCCTGCTGCGTCGCTTGAGAACCGTAGGAGTTCAGCCTCTGGAAAAGGTCATACTTGCTATCCGCGCTCGACTCGCGCTTGACGATCTTCAGGTCCAGCTTGGCGCGCTTGAAGTCGAGCCGCTGCGCGCTGGTGAGCGAGATTCCCTCGTCTGGGTCGTCCCATCGCTTTCCAGCGAGGGATGGCAGGAGGCGGGTGCCCTCGAGACTGATGGGCGGCATGAGGTTGCCCTCGTCGTCCTTGAGGATCCCCTGGAACTGGAGGATCGTCGAGAGCCTCTGAACACCATCAACGACATCCCACGAGCCGTTCTCTGACTGCGCCACAAAGATGGATGGCAAGGGAATCCCAAGCAGGATGCTCTCAACCAAACGTGACTTCTGGAGGTCATCCCAGCGGAACACACGTTGGAACTCTGGATGGACATCGATCTCGGCATCCCGGTAGAGGTTTGTTATCTCACCGATCGACATGCTGTACGAGTCGGTGAAGATCTCCCGTCGACCTGCTTCGATCTCCTCTTCAAGCGTCGGCATTGCGTCTCCCGTGTTGTCGGCCTGCGATGATCCTGGCATAGCCGCGGGACCTGCGCGCCGAAGGCGCGTCTTGACTTGAATCTGCAACATAACTCGGAGACGTGACCGGTCCCCGGCGGCAAAGGAATCGCGGAGCGATTCCGCGGCAGCCGCGCCGCGCAGCGGCGCTTGGGCTGTCGTGTCCGCCGGTTCTGCTTAGATGGTGTCGAACTCGTGGACGGTACGATCCCAGACCCTAGCGAGTGGATGACTGAGAACTAGAGGGACCCTTGTTTGGGAGGGTTGCGCGGCACTCTTCGGCCAGTGTCTGGACATAAACGCGCGGAACGTGACTGAACTTCGTTTGGGCCGCCTTCTGTCCGCGCGCCTCGAAGGTCACGCCCTTGTCCTCTCAGTCATCCCATCCGTTCGCCCCGCTCGCCCGTCCCGACGCGGGCTGGTCTTTCACCCTTGTTCCCGCCGCCGGAGAAGGTGGCGGGTCCTTCCGCACCTCTCTACGCCGCAAACCTGCCTATGTCGCCAGGGGGCAGGCGTCGGATCCCGAGCGCGCCGCCGCGGAGGCTGCCCGGCGTGCCCGGACCCGCTTGCGGCGCTACTGCGCGGCGAACGTCCTCAATCGCCTGGGCACTCTCACCTATCGAGGTGAGGGCAACCATGATCCGGCGCTCATCCGGGACCATCTCGGCCTGTTCTTCCGTGACCTCCGCGGCAGGCTCGGCGGTGACGCGTTCCCGTATGCGTGGGTTCCGGAGTGGCATAAGAGCGGCCATGGGCTGCACGCTCACTTCGCGGTGGGGCGGTTCATCAAGCGGTCGATGATCGAGGCGGCGTGGCCGCACGGGTTCATCTCGATCAAACTCATGGGCAACCTCCCGGTGGGGTCAACGCCCCTGTCCGAAGCGCGGATCGCGGGCGGCTACCTCGCGAAGTACGTGGCGAAAACGTTCGCGGATCCGGTCGCCCGCGACCTCGGCGCGCACCGTTACGACGTGGCGGAGGGCTTCCAGCCCGACCGGCTCCGTTTCACGGGGACAAGCCGTGAAGACGTGCTCGCGCAGGCGTCAGCGCACCTGTCGGCGTCGCCACACTCGGTGTGGGACTCGGCGGAGTCGGAGGACTGGCAAGGTCCCCCGACCGTCTGGGCGCAGTGGGGGGGCGATGATGCGCATGGATCCGGAGGCGCTGGCTGCGTGGGTGGAGCCGTCGTGTGCTCGTCAGGGCGTTCCGGTGCACGTGCCGGATCCAGGAGTACTCACCCGTGTGAGGGCGCTGGTAGCGCGCCGGCACCTGACCACTACAGCACCCACACCGGCTGAATACGTGCGGGGTCGAACCGGTTCACGGTCGCTGGCGCGACGGTGGCGTAATCGAGCACTGCCCGGATGATCGCGTGCTGACGCTCGAGGGTCATCTGTTCCCAGCCAGCCCGCAACGCCTCGCCGTTGCCCACCATGCGGTCCAGCGTGGTCGCGGTGGTCAGGCGGGCCAGCTGCTGGTCCACGCCGGTGAGCTTCGCCTCCAGGCGGTCGCGTGCGTTCTTCCATTCCACGCTGGAGATCGCGCCGTCCGTCCACATCCCGGTCAGCTCGAGCATCCTCGCCTGATACTTCTCCCGCTCGGCGGTAAGCGTGGCGTATTGGCCGTCCTGGGCGTGCTGCCCGGTGAGCACGGCCTCCATGTCGGGGGTGTCCAGGCGGTACAGCACCGCGGCGGTAAGCCATTCCTCCACCCGGGCCGCGTTGATCATGATCCCGCCGCACCCCCGGTGATCCGGACCGGACGAGCACACGTAGCGGCGCTCGTTCACCCGCGCCGCTGAGAACAACTTCCCGCCGCACTTCCCACACCGCAGCAACCCCGACAACAGGTAGCGGCGGGGCGCGCGTCTGCCGGTCGCGGTCTTCGACTCCATCACGTTGCGCACCTGCTGGTGATGTTCCGGGGTGATGATCGGATCCCACACCCCCTTCGCGACGACCTCGCCCCGGTGCACCCGGAAACCGGCGATCCGCGGGGACAACAAGATCCCCCGCACCGTCGTGGACCGCCGCTCGACCCCTGTCGCGGTCGGCACACCACGCTCCTGCAAATCCTCCGCGATCGCCCGGGCCGACTCTCCCGCGATGTACCGGCTGACGATCTCCCTCACGATCTCGGCCTCCGCCGGATTGACCGTCACCTTGTCGGACTCGTAACCGTAAGGGCGATTCGCGCCGCCGCTCGGCAGCCCCTGCTCCGCGTTCTGCCGCATCTTCCGACGCACCCGCTCCGACTTACGCCCCGACTCCTTCGCCGCGAACGCCGCGAAAACACGCGCCATAAACAGCCCGTCATCATTCCCAAGATTCAGATCCGCAGTCACCGTAGCGACCTGGCTGACGCCCGCCGCCTCGCACACCGCGGCGAACTGCTCCAACTCGATCGGACGGCGGGTGAGCCGGTCCATGTTGTACACGATCACCGCGTCCCTCACCCCGTCGCGCACATCCGCCAGCATCCGCTCATACGCCGGTCGCGGCTTCCCCGAGTACGCCGACACGTCGTTGTCCACGTACTCCTCTGCCACGACCCACCCCCGCTCCGCGGCGAGCCTGCGGTAATCCTCAAGCTGCCGCTGCACCCCCAATGCCTGCCCGGAAGGGTCCGACGAGATGCGGGCATAGACGGCGGCGGCGCGCGGGATGGTCAAACGGTCATACTACGAACGCGCCGACAATCTCGCGAACCTGTGTCCCGGACGACATCACCCCGTCAAGCACGGCACCGGGTGGAGCGTGGTGCAGAAAGCCGACGGCATCCTGGAATGGACCAGCCCCACCGGCAGGGTCTACACCGACATCCCCCGACGGGTGCTGGAGTTCATGGCCATCGCTGCCATCGACGAACCCGCACCTTTCCAGGGAGTTGCCTCCCGATCGCCGCCGGCTGACAGGGCCTTACGCGGTGCGTGATGCGCGTCGATCACGGACACCAGAGCGTTGCCGCAGCGACGCGCGGTGGCGCTATGGTGTCCCCAGGGTGACGAGAAGATGAACAGAAGCTGTTCGCCGGGGGCTTGTCAGGGGACTTTTGGGGGATGAAATGGCGATGCCTGTCGACGACGACACGACGGATGCTTCGGGACGGACGGCGGCGCAGCGTCCGCCGGTGCGGCTGACGATCCGGGCGCGCACCGTCATCACGGTGCTGGGCGTGATCAGCGCGGCCTTGGCGTTGCTGCACATCGCTGTGCACGGCGCGGCGTGGCCCGGCCTGCTCAACTATGAGGGGCGGGTCGTCGGCGCGTTCGACATGGACTCCGAGACCAGCATCCCGACATGGTTCAACATGATGCTGCTCCTCGGCATCGGCGCGATGCTCGGTGCGATCGCCCAGGCGACGACCGACCGACGCGACCGGCGCATGTGGATGATCTTCGCCATGGTGTTCGTCTTCCTTTCGCTCGACGAGGGCGCCGCTCTGCACGAGAGCCTGATGTATGCCACGCGCAACATGCTCGGCATCACCGGCGGGCCGCTCTGGTACGCGTGGGTCATTCCCGTCGGCATCGTGCTGCTCATCGCCGCGCCCTTCGTCATCGGCTTCGTCCTGCGTCTTCCCGCTCGCACGCGTGCGCTGATGATCCTCGCCGCGGTGATGTACGTCGGGGGTGCCATCGGCATCGAGATCGCGAGCGCCACCGCCGGTGCCGAGGTCGAGTCGCTCCTGCGCGACGAAAACGACCCCGTCGTGTGGATGCTTGCCGCGTTCGAGGAGACCCTCGAACTCGCCGGACTCACGGTGATGGCTGCCGCCGTCATCCTCCACCTGCGCGATCACGCGCTGGCGGGGAGGGCCCTGGGTATCGAGGTGCGCTGAAGCGCGCTCGCGTCAGATGAAGTACTCCGGCGCCGTCAGCAGCGCGCGGGTGTCCTCGCCGGGTGTGCGCTTGCGCGCCTTCGCAGGTACGCCCACCAGCACGCTGTCGGCCGGGGCATCCTTGGTCACCACGGCGTTCGCGCCGATGGCGGTGCCCGCACCGATCGTGACGGGACCGAGAACCTTCGCACCGGCGCCCACCAGCACGCGATCCCCGAGGGTGGGATGCCGCTTGCCCCCGTTGCGCGTCCGGCCGCCGAGCGTGACCCCGTGGTAGAGCAGCACGTCGTCGCCGATCTCGGCGGTCT
>NZ_JANJFJ010000023.1:0-14908 GCF_024626565.1 Microbacterium sp. zg.Y909 | reverse complement strand
TCCCCCACCGGGATGAACACCGAGCTGTGCACGCCGGCGGCGGCCAGCGACTCGATGCGAGCGCGGACCTCGGGCACCGTGCCCGCGAGCGCCAGCCGCCTCACCCACTCGTCCGGCATCGCGCGGGCGAACTCCGCACCGTCGGCGCACCGCGCCCGCAGCGCCGCGAACTCCGCGGCGAACGGCATCGGCGCGATGTGCGGCGCCCAGTCCGGCTCACCGAACGCCGCGAGCGCCGGCCGCGCCGCCGCCAGCGCCGCGCCGGCATCCGCGCCGACGACCCCGACGTTGTACGCCACGAGCCGGTGATCGGATGCCGCGATCTGCTCGATCGCCGCCCGCGCGTATTCGGGCGTCACGGGCTCGGCGAGCACGGTGCCGTCGGCGATGCGCCCCGAGAGCGCGAGCGACTTCGGTCCCCGCACGCCCAGCAGCAGCGGCGGCGGCTCGGCCGGCACGCTCGTCGCGTCCAGTCGCACCCCGGTGTCGAGCGCGCCCCCGCCGAGCAACGTGCGCAGCGTCGTCACGTGATCCTCGAGTGCCCGCAGCGGACGGTCCGGCCAGGCACCGACGGACCGCATCCAGTCCGGCATCCCGTGCCCGATCCCGGCGTCGACCCGGCCGGGGAAGAGCTGCGCGAGCGTGGCCAGCTCCATCGCCGCGAAGGCGGCGTTGCGAGCACCGGCGGGAAGGATGCCGATCCCCACGCGGATCCGCTCCGTCAGCGCCAGCACGACCGCGGCCTGCGCGATACCGCCGCGGAAGCCCAGGTCCTCAACGATCCACAGCTCGTCGAACCCGAGCTGCTCCGCGCGCACGGCGAACTCCCCCACGCGCGTCGCGTCGATGTCGCGGGGCAGCATGACCCCGACGGCGCAGCCGGTCACAGCAGCGGCCGGGATTCCTCGGCGTCCCGCTCCGGCAGCGGGCTCGGCGCCGGGCCGAGCGCGTCGAGGTCCGGCCACAGGGCGTCGGGGATCTCGGTGTCCCGCAGCTCGCGCAGCTGCACGAGACGGCGCGAGCTGGCGATGCCGACGATCGTGGAATCCACGAGCTCTGATCGAAGCGAGAAGTGCAGCGCCGCGGCGGCCAGCGGCACGCCGTGATCGGCGCACACCTGCTCGGCGCGCGCGATCCACGCCATGAGCTCCGGCGATGCGTCGTTGTAGCCGTACGACGGCCGCGACGCCGACCCCTTGGCGAGGATGCCGGCACCGAACGGCGCCGCGTTGAACACACCCATGCCGCGACGGCGCGCCTCGGCAAACAGCGCCTCCGCGCTGCGGTCGACGAGGGTGAACCGGTTGTGCGAGAGCACCACGTCGAACAGCCCGGTCTCGACGTACCGGGTCATGAGCGCGATGGGTCCGGCGGCGATGCCGATGACGTCGACCGCGCCCGTCTCGCGCAGCTCCCGCATCCCCTCGAGCGCGCCGCCTGGTTCCGCAGCCTGCTCGAACGTGATGCTGTACGGGTCGTGCAGGTGCAGGATCTCCACCCGGTCGACCCCCAGCCGCGTCAGGCTCTCCTCGTAGGAGCGCATCACCCGGTCGCGGTCGAAGGCGCCGGTGCGCCCGTCGCGGTCGACCTTCGTCGCGATTCGGGCGGTCGCGAGCGCCGGCCCCACCTCGGCGAGGGCGAGGCCCAGCACCGCCTCGGAGCGGCCGTTGCCGTAGTTGTTCGAGGTGTCGATGAGGGGAAAAGGGCCGGTCAGCAGGTCCACCGCCGCCGCGACGGCCGCCGCCTCCTCCGCCGAGCCGGGAGCGGTGCCCTCCCCCAACGCGGACGTGCCGAGCGTGACGTCGCCCACAGGGATGCCGGTGGAGCCGAGAGTCGTGTGCGTCATGGCTGAGTCGCCTTTCTGTATGGATGCGCCTGCGGGCCTGCTCAGGCGCGCGTGGTCGATTCGCGGACGATCAGCTCCGGTTGGAAGCGCACGTTGCGCGGCTCGTCCGGCGCCGGGTCGGCCAACTCCTGCAGCAGCAGGTCGACGGCGGTGTAGCCGATGAGCGATGCCGGCTGTCGGATCGAGCTCAACGGCACGGTGGTCGACGCGGCGAAGTCGATGTCGTCGTAGCCGATCAGCGCGATGTCGTCGGGGATCCGCACTCCCGACATGATCGACAGGGCCTGGATGGCCCCGACGGCGAGAAGGTCGTTCGCCGCGAAGATGGCGTCGGGCCGATCGCTCGCCGGGCGCTCGAGCAGGGCGAGCCCCGCCGCGCGCCCGTGCAGCACGGTGAGCGCCGGCGCCTCGACGACCTCGAGGGTCGCCCCCGCCACGGCATCCACGGCCTGCCGCGTGCCCTCCAGCCGGTCCGCGACCTGTCGGATCGCCCGCGGCCCTCCGAGGAACAGCAGTCGGCGGCGTCCCCCCGCCAGCAGGTGGGATGCCGCGAGGCGCCCGCCCTCGACGTCATCGACGGAGACCGAGGAGAACCCCTCTCCCGGCATCTCCCGGTCGACCAGGATCACCGGCGTGCCGGCAGCGCGCAGGCGCCTCAGCCGCCCCACGTCATCGCTCGTCGGCGTGATGAGCACGCCGTTGACCCGCTGCTCGAGGAAGAGGTCGAGGTAGCGCGCTTCGCGCGGCGGGTCCTCGTCGGCGTTGCCCAGCAGCACCGCCATGCCCGCTTCGTCGGCGCGCGCCTCGGCGCCCCGCGCCACGTCGGCGAAGAAGGGGTTCGCGGCATCCAGCACGACGAGCCCGATGCTGCGGCTGCGGCCGACGCGCAGCTGGCGGGCGGCGTCGTTGCGGACGAACCCCAGCTCGTCGATCGCGCGCTGCACGCGCTCGACCGTGGCCGGCGCGACCTTGGCGGGACGATTGAGCACGTTGGACACCGTGCCGACCGAGACGGCGGCTGCCGCCGCGACGTCGCGGATGCTGACGACCATCGGCGCCCCCTCCTGCTCTCCCGGCGATCCTAGACCGGACGGTTGCGTCACCCGGCTTCGTCCACTAATTTTGAAACGATTCACATCCCCGGCGATCCAGGAGACCCTCGATGACGAGCCCGTCACAGCCGCAGCGCGTCTGCTTCCAGCTGCAGGTCAAGCCCGAGATGCTCGACGAGTACCTGCGGCGACACTCTCCCGTCTGGCCAGAGATGCTCGCCGAGATCGCGGCATCCGGCCGGCGCAACTACTCGCTGTTCCTCGGCGAGGGCGGCCGCCTCACCGGCTACTACGAGACCGACGACGACGAGGCCGCCAAGGCGTACCTCGCGGCCTCGGAGGTCGCCTCCCGCTGGGAGGCCGAGATGGCCCCCTTCTTCGTGGGGCTCGAGGGCCGCCCCGACCAGGCCGCGACCCCCCTTACCGAGATCTTCAATCTGCACGACCAGCTGGCATCCGCCGCCCTTCACGAAAGCGACGCATCATGACGACGTTGTCCCCCGCCATCCTCACCGAGCTCGAGGGCCAGGGCATCGAGCTGCCCAGCTGGGCGTTCGGAAACTCCGGCACGCGCTTCCGCGTCTGGACCACCGAAGGCACCCCGCGCGATCCCTTCGAGAAGATCGCCGACGCCGCCGAAGTCAACCGCCTCACCGGGCTCGCCCCCTCGGTCGCCCTCCACATCCCGTGGGACAAGGTCGAGGACTACGGCGTGCTGCGCCGCCACGCCGAGGACCTGGGCGTGAAGCTCGGCACGATCAACTCCAACACCTTCCAGGACGAGGACTACAAGTTCGGCGCCCTCACGCACGAGAACGAGGCGATCCGCCGCAAGGCCATCGACCACCACATCGAGTGCATCGACGTCATGGATGCCACCGGCTCCCGTGACCTCAAGATCTGGCTCGCCGAAGGGTCGAACTACCCCGGCCAGACCGACATGCGCGCCCGGCAGGACCGCCTGCAGGATTCGCTGCAGCAGATCTACGCGCGGCTGACCGGCGACCAGCGCCTGGTGCTGGAGTACAAGTTCTTCGAGCCGTCGTTCTACCACACCGATGTTCCGGACTGGGGAACGTCCTATGCCCAGGTCGCCGCGCTCGGCGAGCGCGCGATGGTGTGCCTCGACACCGGCCACCACGCCCCGGGCACGAACATCGAGTTCATCGTCATGCAGCTGCTGCGCCTCGGAAAGCTCGGCTCGTTCGACTTCAACTCGCGCTTCTACGCCGACGACGACCTGATCGTGGGCGCCGCCGACCCGTTCCAGCTGTTCCGCATCCTGTTCGAGGTCATCCGCGGCGGCGGGCTCAACAACCCCGACGTGGCGTTCATGCTCGACCAGTGCCACAACATCGAGGCGAAGATCCCGGGTCAGATCCGCTCCGTGCTGAACGTGCAGGAGATGACGGCCCGCGCCCTGCTCGTCGACCGCGACGCCCTGGCGGCAGCGCAGTCAGCGAACGACGTCCTGGGCGCCCAGGCCGTCTTCATGGATGCCTTCTACACCGACGTGCGCCCGGCGCTGGCCGAGTGGCGCGAGTCGCGCGGGCTTCCCGCCGACCCGATGGCCGCCTACGCAGCCTCGGGCTACCAGCAGAAGATCGAGGCCGAGCGGGTCGGCGGCACGCAGGCCGGCTGGGGCGCCTGATGACCCACGCCGCCCGGGACCGCACGCTCGACGGCCCGCACGGGCCGCTGGGCGTGCGGACCTACGTGCCCGCCGAGCGTGCCAGGGTGGGCCTCGTATGGGCACACGGCGGGGGATTCGCCGGCGGTGACCTCGACATGCCCGAGGGCGACTGGGTCTGCGGTCAGCTGGCCGACCGCGGCATCGCCGTGGTGTCGGTCGACTACGCCCTCGCTCCGGTGCCGGAGGGGTGGACCATGCCCCCCGCCGGACACGACCGCCCGCGCGTGCGCTACCCGGTGGCGTCCGAAGAGGTCGGCTTCGCCTTCGCGTGGGCGCTCGCCGCGGGACTCGCCGACGGACCCTGGGCACTCGGCGGCGCGAGCGCCGGCGGCAACCTCGCCGCCGGTGCCACCCTGCGCCGGCTGCACACCGGGGATACCCTCCCGGCGCTGGTGGTGCTCGCCTACCCGACGCTGCAGGCCGTGCAGGCGGCAGCGGATGCCGAGCTGCGCGCCCTGCTCGACGCCGACCCCGAGGCCGACCGCTTCGGCGCGGACATCATCCGCACCATGTACGAGAACTACCTCGGCGGGCCGGTCGACGCCGCCGATGCCTACGCGGTCCCGGGGATCGCGACGACCGCGCAGCTCCGGGGCTACCCGCCCGTGCTGATGGTCAACGGCGAGGCGGACGAACTGCGCATGTCCGGCGAGGCGTTCGCCCGCTCGCTGGCCGAAGCCGGAGTCCCCGTGGATGCCCTCACCGAGCCTGGCACCCAGCATGGCCATCTCAACCGACCCGACGAGCCCGCGGCATCCCTCTCCATCGAGCGCATCGCCGCGCGCCTGTCCGCACTTGCCTGACCGCCACCGAAGGAACACCCTCATGACGAACCCCGCAGCCGCCGAACTCATCGCCCGCAGCAACCGCCTGGGCGCCGACCCGAAGAACACCAACTACGCCGGCGGCAACACCTCCGCCAAGGGCACCGAGACCGACCCGGTCACCGGGGAGCCCGTCGAGCTGCTGTGGGTCAAGGGCTCCGGCGGCGACCTCGGCACCCTCACCGAGAAGGGTCTGGCCGTGCTGCGGCTGGACCGCATGCGCGCGCTCGTGAACGTCTACCCGGGCGTCGAGCGCGAAGACGAGATGGTCGCCGCGTTCGACTACTGCCTGCACGGCAAGGGCGGCGCCGCCCCGTCGATCGACACCGCCATGCACGGCCTGGTGGATGCCGCGCACGTCGACCACCTGCACCCGGACTCGGGCATCGCGATCGCGACGGCCGCCGACGGCGAGAAGCTCACCTCCGAGATCTTCGGCGACAAGGTCGTCTGGGTGCCGTGGCGTCGCCCCGGCTTCCAGCTGGGCCTGGACATCGCCGAGATCAAGGCGAAGAACCCGCAGGCGATCGGCTGCATCCTGGGCGGCCACGGCATCACCGCGTGGGGCGACACCTCCGAGGAGTCCGAGCGCAACAGCCTGTGGATCATCGACACCGCCGCCGCCTACATCGCCGAGCATGGCAAGGCCCAGCCGTTCGGCGGCGTACGCGCCGGATTCGAAGCGCTGCCCGACGCCGAGCGGCGCGCCCGCGCGGCCGCCCTCGCGCCGACGATCCGAGGCCTGGCATCCACCGACAAGCCGATGGTCGGCCACTACACCGACAGCGACGTGGTGCTGGACTTCCTCGCCTCCGAGAAGGCACCGGCTCTCGCCGCGCTCGGGACGAGCTGCCCCGACCACTTCCTGCGCACCAAGGTCAAGCCGCTGATCCTCGACCTGCCGGCATCCGCCTCGGTCGACGAGCAGCTGGCCCGGCTGCAGGAGCTGCACGCCGAGTACCGCGCCGACTACCAGGCGTACTACGACGCGCACGCGGATGCCTCGAGCCCCGCGATCCGCGGCGCGGACCCCCTCATCGTGCTCGTCCCGGGCGTCGGCATGTTCAGCTACGGCGCGAACAAGCAGACCGCCCGCGTCGCCGGGGAGTTCTACGTCAACGCCATCAACGTCATGCGCGGCGCCGAGGCGCTGTCGACGTACTCCCCCATCTCGGATGCCGAGAAGTTCCGCATCGAGTACTGGGCGCTCGAAGAGGCGAAGCTGCAGCGGATGCCGAAGCCCAAGAGCCACCAGGGCCGCATCGCGTTCGTGACGGGCGCGGCGTCCGGCATCGGCAAGGCCATCGCCACCCGCCTGGCCGCCGAGGGCGCGTGCGTCGTCGTCGCCGACCTCGACCTCGAGAAGGCGCAGGCCGCGGCCGCCGAGCTGGGCGGCACCGACGTCGCGATCGGCGTCGCGGCGAACGTGGCGGATGCCGCAGGCGTGCAGGCCGCCATCGACGCGACCGTACTCGCCTTCGGCGGCGTCGACCTCGTCGTGAACAACGCCGGGCTGTCGCTGTCGAAGCCCCTGCTGGAGACCACCGAGAAGGACTGGGACCTGCAGCACGACGTCATGGCGAAAGGCTCGTTCCTCGTCGCGAAGGCCGCCGCGAAGGCGCTCATCGAGCAGAAGATGGGCGGCGACGTCATCTACATCTCGTCGAAGAACTCCGTCTTCGCCGGCCCCAACAACATCGCGTACTCGGCGACCAAGGCCGACCAGGCCCACCAGGTGCGTCTGCTGGCGGTGGAGCTGGGCGAGCACGGGGTGCGCGTCAACGGCATCAACCCCGACGGCGTCGTGCGGGGCTCGGGCATCTTCGCGTCGGGCTGGGGCGCGAACCGCGCCGCGACGTACGGCGTGAATGAGGAGGACCTCGGCCAGTTCTACGCGAACCGTACGATCCTCAAGCGCGAGGTCGTGCCCGAGAACGTCGCCGACGCGGTGTACGTGCTCACCGGTCCGGAGCTCTCGCGCACGACCGGGCTGCACATCCCCGTGGACTCCGGCGTCGCCGCCGCCTTCCTGCGATGAGCGCGGGCGCGGGTTCGTCGGGCGCCGGCGCCGTCGCCGCGGTCGACCTGGGTGCGACGAGCGGCAGGGTGATCGTCGGGCAGGTGGGCCCCGACACGCTCGAGGCGACGACGGTGGCGCGGTTCTCGAACGACCCGGTGGCCACGCCCGACGGAATGCACTGGAACCTGCTCGGGCTGTACAGCGCGGCCCTCGCCGGGCTGCGTGAGGCCCTCCGCGCGGCGCCCGACGTCGCCAGCATCGGCGTGGATTCGTGGGCCGTGGACTACGGGCTGCTGCGCGACGGGCGGCTGCTGGGCACGCCCTTCCACTACCGCGATTCCCGCACCGAGCGCGGCGTCGCTGCGGTGCACGAGCGGATGCCGCACGCGGAGCTCTACCGCCGCAACGGGCTGCAGTTCCTGCCCTTCAACACGCTGTACCAGCTGGCCGCGGAGCCGACGGATCTCCTCGGCTTCGCCGACACGGCGCTGCTCGTGCCGGACCTCATCGGCTACTGGCTGACGGGGCAGGCGCGCACCGAGGTCACCAACGCCTCGACGACCGGGTTGCTACGGGCCACCACCGCAACGTGGGACGAGGAGCTCATGGCCGGGCTGGGTCTCCCCCGCGGCATCCTCCCCACCCTCATCGCCCCGGGCGAGCGCCTGGGCGCCCTGCTGCCGGAGGTCGCCGCGTCACTCGGTGCCGGCTCGAGGGTCTCGGTCACGGCCGTCGGGTCGCACGACACCGCGTCGGCGGTCGTCGCCGTGCCGATGCAGCCCGAGTCCGCCGCATACATCTCGTGCGGCACGTGGGGTCTCGTCGGGGTCGAGGTCGAGCGGCCGGTTCTCACGGCCGAGGCGCTCGCGGCGAACTTCACCAACGAGGGCGGTGTGGACGGCCGGGTGCGGCTGCTGCACAACGTGATGGGCCTGTGGGTGCTGAGCGAGACGGTGCGCGGCTGGGAGCGTGAGGGCCACGACATCGACCTGCCGACGCTGCTCGGCGCCGCGGCCGAGGTGGATCCCGCCACGGTGCCGGTGTTCGACGTCGACGACCCGCGCTTCCTCCCGCCGGGCGACATGCCCGCCCGCATCGCCGCCTGGTGCGCCGAGCATGACGTCGCCGCGCCCCGCACGCACGCGGAGTTCGCGCGCTCGATCGTGGAGTCGCTCGCGCAGGCCTTCGCCGACACCGCGCGGCTCGCGGGTCGCATCGGCGGGGTGGACGTCGAGACGATCCACATCGTCGGCGGCGGGTCGCTGAACCGGCTGCTGTGCCAGCGCACCGCCGATCGGGCGGGGATGCCGGTGCTGGCCGGCCCCGTCGAGGCGACCGCGCTCGGCAACCTGCTGGTGCAGGGCCGCGCGGCCGGTTTCGTGGGAGGCTCGCTGGAGTCGCTGCGGGACCTCGTGGCGCGCACGCACGCCCCGACACGTTACGACCCCCGCCCCGGCGAGTGAGTATTCTCGCCGTCGGGTGAGTATTCGAGGAGATCACGGATGACCGGATACAGCGCCGCATTCGACTGGGTGCGGCGGCACGTCGAAGCGGGGCGCCTGCCTTCCGCGGTCCTCGGCATCACGACCGCCGACGTCGTCGTCGGGCTCGACGCGTTCGGAGCCACGCACGGCCGGACGGCGAAGGTGGACGATGCCTACCGACTCTTCTCGATCACCAAGGTCCTGACCGGTCTCACGACCGCGCGCGCTATCGAGCGCGGCCTGGTCACGGCGGAGACGCCGCTGACAGCGGCGATCCCCGACTTCGGGCGCGACCGCGACGACGTGGTGCGCCTGCGCCACCTGGTCAGCCACACGTCCGGCATCCCGGAGCCTGCGCTCGACAGCGCGGTGCCGCTGCGGCAGGCGCTGCTCGAGCCCGGTCGGGATTTCGCCGCCGGCGCCGCATCGCGGTACTCGACCATCGCGTTCGAGGGGGTCGCGGCGCTCGTCGAGCAGGCGACGGGCCGCTCCTGGGATGCCGATGTGGCGGACTGGGCCGGCGCCATCGGCGCGAGCGGACTGACATTGGACGAAGCGGCCGACCCCCATGCGGTGGTCGATGGTCCGGAGCTCGGGTTCGATGCAACGGTGTTCGCCGGCCACCGCAACCCCGGTGCCGGGATGATCGGCACGGCTGCCGACCTGCTCGCCATCGGCGCGGCGCTGCTGCGGGACGAGGGCGAGATCGTGCAGCCGGCGACCCTGGCGATGATGCGGCGTCCCCTGACCGGCGACATCCCGAGGCTCGAGCCCTACCCCGCCGAGCGCGGCCAGGACTGGGGCTTCACCTGGAACCTGCGCACGCGCGCGCCCGGCCTGATCGACCAGGACGTGTACGGACACGGGGGGTGGGCCGGCACCGAGTTCTGGGTGCACCCGACGGCGGGCGTCGCCTATGTGCTGCTCACCAACCAGGTGCAGCGACCAGGAGTGGATGCCGACGAGCTCGACAACGCGGTGGTCTCCGGCGTCTGAAGCTCGCGAGTGGTTATCCGTACTCGCCCCGGATACTCACTCGGCAGCGAAGACGGCGCGGGCGGTGCCCAGCGACAGCTCGGCGGTGCGCACGGCCTGCCCTGTCTCGAGGGAACGGTTGCCGGCCAGCCCGACGGACACCGAGCGCACCCCGTCGTCCCACGTCGCGGCGCGGCCGAGCGGGTCCGCCCCGGCGCCGACGAACAGGTCACGCAGCAACTGCGCGTCACCGCCGCCGTGCCCTCCTTCGCCCTCCGGGATGGGCACCTCGCGCGCCACGTCGAAGTGACGCTGCACCACCAGGCGCTCGCTGACCGGCCGGCCATCGTCGTCGCGCACCTCGTCGGGCCTCGCGCTCGGATCCACCACAGGACGACCGTTGTCCGCGACCAGCACGGCACCGCGCTCGACGACCGTCAGCTCGGCCCGCCCGCGGGTGCCGTTGACGGCCACCGTGTAGCCCTCCCACGGCGAATGCGCGTTGAGCGCATACGACATCGATGCGCCCCCGGCGTAGTCCACCACGAGCGCGAGGTTGTCCTCGATCGTGATGCCGGCGTCGAACACATCGCGGTCGCGCAGGTAGCCGTCGTGCTCCTCCTGCTCCAGGTAGAGGCCCCGCAGTGTCGGATCGTCGCGCAGGTCGAGGCTGAACGCATCGCGCAGCGGCGAGTCCCCCGTGCCCCGGGGCGCCCGCGGGCCGAGGCCGCGACGCGCGGCGTTGTCCGCGCCGTAGAAACGCAGGCCGCCGCTGGCGAACACGCGCGCGGGCGCGTCGCCGATCCACCAGTTGACCAAGTCGAAGTGATGGCTGGCCTTGTGGATGAGGAGCCCTCCGGAGCTCTCCTTGTCGCGGTGCCAGCGCCGGAAGTAGTCCGCGCCGTGGGCGGTGTCGAGCACCCACTCGAAGTGCACCGACGTCACCTCGCCGATCTCGCCCGACGCGATCACCTGCTTCAGCGCGCTGTTGCGCGGCGAGTACCGGTAGTTGAACGTGACCACCACCGGCAGCCCGGTGCGCTCGGCCGCTTCGGCGATGCGGCGCACCCCTTCGGCGGTGGTCGTCAGCGGCTTCTCGACGATGGCGCCGGCGCCGGCTTCGAGCGCGGTGACGACATGGTCGTCGTGGGTCCAATCCGGTGACGTGACGATCACCTGGTCCACACGGTGACGGCGGACCGCCTCGGCCAGCCCGTCCGGCGCGAACCGCGCGGGCACCGGCGCACCGGCATCCCTCAGGCGTCGCTCGTACCAGTCCACACGGCCGGGGTTGGTGTCGCCCCAGGCGACCAGCTCGGCGGTGTCCGCGTGGGGACCGGTGATGGCATCGATGTACATCTGGGCGCGGCTTCCCGTGCCCACGATCGCATAGCGCGTGCGCGTCGTCATCGTGTCGTCCCTCACTTGATACCGGTCGTGGCGATGCCCTTGACCAGGTACTTCTGGCCGATCAGGAACGCAAGGAACAGCGGGATCAGCGAGACGACGGACATGGCGAACATCGCGCCGTAGTTCGACGAGGACTGCGCGTCGATGAAGCCCTTCAGCGCCACCGAGACGGGGAAGTTGTCCCGCGTGCGCAGGTAGATCAGCGGCCCGAAGAAGTCGCCCCAGGTCCAGATGAACGTGAAGATCGTCGTCGTCGCGAGCGCCGGCACCATGAGCGGCAGCGTGACCTGCCCGAAGATGCGGGCATGGCCTGCGCCGTCGATGCGCGCTGCTTCGAAGATCTCCTTCGGAAGGCCCCGGATGAACTGCACCATCAGGAAGACGAAGAACGCGTCGGTGGCGAGGAACTTCGGCACGATGAGAGGGAGGAACGTCTCGAGCCAACCGAGCTCGCGGAAGATGATGAACTGCGGCACCAGCACGACGTGGAAGGGCAGCATGATCGTACCCAGCATGATCACGAAGTAGGCGTTGCGGCCCCAGAACTTCAGGCGGGCGAACGCGTATGCCGCGAGAGAGCACGACACGAGGTTTCCGATGATCGCGCCCACGACGAGGATCGTGGAGTTCATCAAGAACACGCTGAACGGCAGCTGCTGGGCGGTCCACCCGCGCACGTAGTTCTCGAAGGTGAGGTCGGTGGTGAAGATGCCGAGGTCGGTGAAGATGTCGGCGTTGGGCTTCAGCGACGACACGACCAGCCAGATGAGCGGGTAGATCATCACGATCGACAGCAGGATGAGTCCGGCGTGCTTGAACACCGATCGGACGTTGCCCCGGCGGCGCAGGCGACGGCGCTCGTCGTCGCCTGCGTTCGGCAGGACGACGGCCAGGGTGGCGTCGGTCGTGGTGGTCATGGTGCTCTCTTCCGCGCGGACGTAGATGGGGGCGGGGCCGGGCTGCTCAGTCGTCATAGAACACCCAGAACTTCGACAGCCAGAAGTTGAAGGCGGTGAAGCCGCCGATGATCAGCAGCAGGAACCACGCCATGGCCGAGGCGTACCCCATGTTCAGCTCGGTGAAGGCCTCCTTGTAGAGGTAGAGCGTGAAGAACATGGTCGAATCCGACGGGCCGCCGGTGCCGCCCGAGACGATGTAGGCCTGCGTGAACGACTGGAACGCGAAGATGATCTGCAGCACCAGGTTGAAGAAGATGATCGGCGTCAGCAGCGGGAAGGTGATGGAGAAGAACCGCCGGATCTTGCCGGCGCCGTCCATCTGGGCCGCCTCGTAGTACATCTCGGGGATCTGCCGGAGCCCGGCGAGGAAGATCACCATCGGCGACCCGAACGTCCAGACGTGGAGGATGATGATCGTCGCCAGTGCGTAGTCGGGATGCGAGATCCACCCGGGACCCTCGATGCCGAACACCGCCAGGAACGAGTTCACGATCCCGTCCTTGCCGAAGACCTGACGCCAGAGGATCGCGATCGCGACCGATCCGCCCAGCAGGCTCGGCAGGTAGAAGATCGACCGGTAGAAAGCCAGGCCCTTCATGCCGCGGTCCAGCAGCATCGCGACGGCCAGGGCCAGCGCCAGCTGCAGCGGCACCGAGACGATGACGTAGGTGAGCGTGACGCCCAGCGAATTCCACAGGCGGGCGTCGCCCAGCATCTCGACGATGTTGTCCAGCCCCGACCACCGCGGCGGCTGCAGCAGGTTGTAGTCGGTGAACGCGAGGTACAGCGACGCGAGCATGGGGCCGATGGTGAACACCACGACGCCGATCAGCCACGGCGCAAGGAAGAGGTACCCCGCCTTGTTGTCGGGGTTGCGGCTGCGACCGCCCCCTCCGCCGGCCGTGCCTCGCGGTTGGCGTGCGATCTTTCGCAACTCGCCGATGCTGCTCACGGAGACCTCCCTGTCTTCGTTCGGGGCACATGGAAGAAACCGCTTTCACGTGCGCCGATCAGTATGGACCACACAGGCCGATGAGGTCAAACAGTCCGAGATCTCCGTGATCACAGGCCTCCGCGTGCACGGGCGCATCCCGGCTTCGTAACGACGCCGTACGAACAATTGACACCGCAGACGCCCACTGCTACTTTCCGGTGAAAGCGGTTTCTTCGGATGCCGCGTGCGTTCGGCGGCGCCCGCCACCGAACGGGCGCCGAAGCAGGCACCCGCGTACACGACACGAAAAGAGGCGCAATGACGCGTTCAGCACGACACTTCAGGGCCCGCGCGGCAGCCGGGACCATCCTCGTCACGGCGCTCGCGCTCGCGGGTTGCTCCGGCGCATCCGACCCGGCACCGGGGACGGGCGGCGGATTCGATCCCGAAGAGGAGATCGAGCTGCAGATCGCCTGGTGGGGCAACGACGAGCGGTCGGCGATCATGGCCGAGGCGATCGACCTGTTCGAGGCGGAGTACCCGAACATCACGGTCGTCGAGCAGCCCGTCGGCGCGCCCGACGACCTCTTCAACCGCCTGGCCACCGACTTCGCGTCGGGAACCGCGCCCGATGTCTTCGCCCTCGGTGGTGCGAAGCCGCAGGAGTACGGGGCAGCAGGCGCCCTGCTGGATCTGTCGACCGTGAGGGAGCAGCTGCCGACCGACGCGTATCCCGACTTCACGCTCACGAGCGCCACCGTCGACGACACGCTCTACGGCCTGCCCACCGGTGGCAACGCGATCGGCGTGCTGATCAACCCGACCATCTTCGAGGCGGCGGGAGTGGAGCTCCCCGACGCATCCTGGACATGGGAGGACTTCACCGAGACCGCCAACGAGATCTCGGCCAACGCCGGCGACGGCATCGTCGGGCTCGATCTGCGCGTGCAGGACGTGCTGGGCACCTATGCCGCCCAGTACACCGAGACCGGCATCTACGACTGGGACGGTGAGCTCTCGGTCGACGCCGATGTGATCCAGCAGTGGTACGAGATGGAGCAGGAGCTCGTCGAGGCCGGCGGCCTTCCCGACCCGTCGGTGATCGTCGAGCACTGGAACGTCACGCCCGACCTCTCGCTCTTCGGCACAGGCAAGGCCGGCATGACGTTCGCCTACAGCAACCAGATCGGGGCCTACCAGGGCGGCACCGGTGCCGAGGTGCAGCTTCTCACGCCGCCGTCGTCGACCGACGTCTCGGGCGTTGCGGTGCTGCCGTCGCAGTTCTGGGCCATCGCCTCCGGGTCCAAGCACCCGGAAGCGGCCGCCCTGCTGGTGGACTGGCTGCTGAACCAGCCGGAGCCTGCGGAGCTGATCCTGGCCAACCGCGGCCTGCCGTTCAACCCCGATACGCTGGCCGTCGTGAAGCCGCTGCTGGCACCCGCCGACGCGCTGTCGGCGGAGTATGTGGGCACGGTACTCGAGGTGGGTGTCGAAGCCCCGCCGCAGCCCGCGGGCGGCGCGATGCTCAATGAGCTGTCTCAGCGCATCGAATCGGACATCCTGTTCGGCAAGATCAGCGCCGCAGACGGTGCCCAGCAGTGGGTGGATGAGCTGTCGGCGGCTCTCGCCAACGACTGACCGCACCCGCAGTGGGGGGGGGGGACGCACGGGGGCCCGCCCCCCGCGCCCTACCCCCCGCCGAGGGGCCCCG
>NZ_JANJFJ010000022.1:0-12032 GCF_024626565.1 Microbacterium sp. zg.Y909 | reverse complement strand
CCCCACACCGAGGCCCCGCCCCCGCGGGGGGGGGGCCCGCCGACGGGGCCCCCCCCCACTGCGCATTCCGACGAGCAGAGGGACCGATGACAGCGATCCAGACCGCCCTGGCCAGACTGCGGCGCGCCGACGGACCCCTGACGGCGGATGCGGGCGAGGACCCCGTCGCCCGGGAGGTGGATGCCGCCGGCATCCGCTTCGTCGCCATCGGCGGTGGCCTCGAGGAGCGCTGGCGCCAGGCCTGGCGAGAGCTGCGCGCGTGCATCGCTCCCCTCGGCGGCGCCGCACCGCTTCTTCACGAGGGCGGCGTCTACCACGGCGCGTGGCTGGAGAGCACGGCCACGATCAACGCCGAGATACTCGACCGCTTCGCCCCCTCGGTGACCCGCGCCACCCACCTCGCCTTCGCCGATGCCCAGCGCTCCGACGGATTGCTGCCGTACAAGGTCACCGCCGACGGCCCGGCCTTCACCCAGATCCAGACCGTCACGCCGCTGGCGCGGTGCGTGTGGAATCACTATCTGCTCACCGGTCGCGACCGCGACTACCTCGCCCGCATGCACGAGGCGATGGTGCGAAACGACGCGTGGCTGGCCGCCCACCGCGACACCCGCGGCACCGGCGGCGTCGAGGCCTTCTGCACCTACGACACCGGCCACGACCTGTCGCCGCGCTTCTGGCACATGCCCGAGCGCTGTCATCGGGGGGATGCCGCTGCCTTCGATCCCGGCGTGCCACTGCTGCCGCTGGTCGCCCCCGACCTCACCGCGAACGTCGCCTGTCAGCGGGAGCATCTCGCTCTCATCGCGGCGGAGCTCGGCCAGGATCCTGCGCCCTGGCGCGAGAAGGCGGCGGCGTCGCGCGCCGCACTGCACGCCCAGTGCCACGTGGACGGCGTGTTCTACGACCGCGCCGCCGACGGCAGCCATGTGCGGGTCGACTCCGACGTGCTGCTGCGGGTGCTCGCCTGCGAGATCGGTGACGACGACGACTTCGCCGCGGCGCTCGAGGACCATCTCATGAACACGCGTCGCTTCCTGTCGCCGGCGGGCTTCACATCCATCGCGATGGATGACCCGCGCTTCGACGGCGACCACACCCGGAACTCCTGGGCGGGTCCGGTGAACGCCCTGACGCTGCTGCGCGCCGCGCACGCGTTCGAGCACCACGGCCGCGTCGCCGAGCTCGCTCTCACGCACGAGCCGATGCTGGCGGCGATGGCCGGTCATGACCGGTTCGCCCAGTGCTACGACCCGACCACCGCCGACGCCGGCTACACCGAGGTGTACTCTCCGTCGATCCTGTGGCTGCTGGACGCGCTCGAGCGCGACGCCGGCATCCTCCCCCGCCCCGACGGCGAGGTGTGGCTGAGCGGGCTGACCCCGACTCGGCTCGCCCACGGCCAGGCAGCGGCGGCGACGGGTGCCGCACGCACCGTGGCGGGGGTGCGCTACGAGCTCGTCGGCGACGACGAGGCGATCGAGGTGCACCGTGACGGCGTGCCGTGGCTGGGTTTCCCGCGCGGCTGGCGGGTCGTGCTCGATCCCCACGGCGGGGTCACGGCGGTCGTCGGCTTGGCGGCCGGCCCGGTCGCCGGCATCCTGCGCGTCGGCGATGACGAGATCCCCCTCGCCCTCGCGCCGAATGAACGCGTCGCGCTGGCCGGCGGGCGCGTGGGCGCCCGCACAGCACCGGGCTTCACTCCGCCTCGGTTCTGAGCGCGGCGGCCCCTGCGGTCGCCCCGGGTGCGGTGCTCCCCTGTCACAGGTTGTCGCCTCACGGCCCGAACAGCGACATATTGCGACAGGCGAGCAGCCGCCGGAGAGCCGCGGGGTCAGCCGCGCAGGTGCTCGCGCAGCACGGCGGAGAGCCCCGCGCGCTCATCGCACGCGTCGAAGCGGAAGGATGCCGCCAGCTGGCGGGCCCGCTCGGGATCGATTCCGCGGAACCGGTCGGCGAACTCCGCCGCCAGCGGCTCGGCGAAGAGGATGTGCCGCACCAGCACTGCGATGTGCGGCTGTCGGCCCCACGGATACGGCCGGTAGTCGGGGAACTCGCGGTCGAACAGCGCGTCGATGGGGTCGAGCACGTCGCGGACGCCGGCATCCGACCCGCCCCACGAGTCGACGCCCAGACGCCGCTTCTTGTCCACGACCTCGCCCACCAGGTCGAGATACGGGCTGTCCGCGCGCGCCGAGACGAGGCCCTGCAGGCCGATGTCCTTGTAGGTCCACAGCGCCCAGCTCGCGCCGTGCTCGCGGTAGATCTCCAGCTGATCGCGCAGCAGCTGCAGCCGCCAGGTGTCCTGCGTACGGTCGTCGGAGTACACCGGGCCGAACTCGCCGATCCAGATGGGGGTGCCGGTGCGGCGCATGTACTCGGTGCGTCGCAGGAAGGTCTCTTCGACCACGGAGCGGTCGAAGTACTCCCCGCGCGTGACCCCCGGGTACGCCGTCGCGCTCGTGATGCCCGGCAGCGCGTAGTCGTGCGCCGTGTAGACGGTGTTGGCCATGGGCTCGGACCGGGCATCGAGGAAGGAGAAGTCCGTCGAATACCGGTTGCCGTCGAGGAAGAGGATGTGGCGGGGGTCGATCGCGCGGATGGCGGCCTCGAGGCGCTCGTAGAACGCGGGCAGCGCTTCGCCGCTCGGATCACTCGGCTCGTTGATCGGGTTGAACCCCGCGATCTCGGGACGGTCCTTGTACCGGTCCGCGAGCGCTTCCCACAGGTGTACGACACGGTCCTGGAAGTGACGCTGGTTCCAGAACTCGGCGATGTGAGTCGGGTTGTCGCTGTGCCAGTGCTGGTTCTGTCGCCCGGGGAGCGCGTGCAGGTCGAGGATCGAGTAGATGCCGTGCTCGCCGAGCAGGCGCACGACGCGGTCGAGGCGCGCGAAGCCCTCCTCCTTCAGCTCGAAGGGCGCGTCGTCGTCCTCGAAGTGCCGGTAGTTGAAGGGGATGCGGACGCTGTTGATGCCGAGGGACGCCAGGTGCGCGGCATCCGCCTCGTCGAAGAAGTCGCGTGAGAACGCGTCGAAGAACGCGTCGTATGCCTCACTCCCCATGCGGCCGCGCAGGAGCCGGCGCATCGTGCCCTCATCCCCGGGGTAGCCCGTGATGAAGTTCTCCATGTTCATCCAGCCGCCGAGCCCCACCCCGGCCAGCCGCACGGGCGTACCTGCGGTGTCGACGAGGTCGGTTTTGGAGACGGAGAGGAAGTCGAGGGTGGTCACGGCGCTCCTTCGGGTCGTGTGCGGGTCCAGACTACAAGAAACCGCTTTCACCGGAGCTGGCAACGCAGGCAGGGGCACGACGGGCGGCGGAGACGCAGTGTGGGGAAACCGCTTTCACTCTCTTAGGATGGTGCTGAACCGTGGCGACGACGCCCGTGTCCAGGAGGGGAGCCCGATGGCCAAGACAGGCGCGACGACGATCGCCGACGTGGCCGACCACGCGGGGGTGTCGCCGGCGACGGTGTCTCGCGTGATGAACGGTCGCTTCCTGGGACAGCCGGAGATCGGGGAGCGGGTACGCGCGTCGGCCGCGCAGTTGAACTACTCCCCCAACCACCTGGCGCGCAGCTTCGCGCTGGGAAAGACCAAGGCGATCGCCTTCCTCGTGCCCGACCTCGCCAATCCTGCCTTCCAGACGGTGCTGGCGGGGTTGAGCAAGGCGGCCGCCACCGACGGCTACCGCGTGCTCGTGGCGGACTCGGCCGAATCCGCGGCCGACGAGCCTGTTCTCGCCGCCGAGGTGCGCAGCCGGTGCGACGCCATCGTGCTGTGCGCCCCGCGCATGAGCGAGGACGACCTCGAACGGGCGACCGAGACGCTCGGGCCCGTGGTGCTGATGAACCGCTCGAGTCCGAGGGTGACGGCACCGACGCTGTCGGTGGACTCGAGGGCCGGGTTCGAGTTGATCGCGCAGCACCTCTACGGGCTGGGGCATCGCCGGCTGGTGTACGTCGCCGGGCCGGAGGGCGTCGCGAACGCCAACCGCATCAAAGGGCTCGGCGACTTCGCCGAGACGGTGGGCGACGTCACGATCACCCACGTCGCCGGGGGTGCGGGCAGCGAGGACGGGCTCGCGGCCGTGGACGCTGTGGCATCCTCGGGCGCGACGGCGGCGCTGGCGTTCAACGACCTGGTCGCGGTCGGGCTCGTGCACGGGCTCGTGGAGCGCGGCATCCGGGTGCCCGACGACGTATCGGTGACGGGCTTCGACGACATCCCGTTCGCGCGGTTCCTGTCGCCGTCGCTGACGACCGCCTCGGTGCCGCACGACGTGCTCGGCACGCTCGCGTGGGCGCGCATGCAGGCCCTCATGGCCGGGATGCCGCCCGAGCACAACGTCGTCTTCCAGCCCCGCCTGGAGGTGCGTCGCTCGACCGCCCCTCCCCGCGCTGCCGAGTGAGTATTCGCGTTCCCGAGTGAGTACTCGCGCTGAATACTCACTCAACGGCACGAATACTCACTCGACGGCGAATGCAAGCCCTGTACGGCGGGATGCCGCGGCGCATACCGTGGCGGCATGAACCAGGATCGCGATAGCGCACGGGAGCCCATCGACGAGGACGCACCGCTCGGGGGTGACGAGGGCACCGAGGACCAGCTCCAGGCCGACAACCCGGCCGAGGAGGAGACGCTCAAGACCCTCGACCCCGACAGCCCCGCGTCCTGACATGGCATGACATGACGTGACAAAAGGCCCGCCCGGACGGATCCGGACGGGCCCTGCCACGATGACTCAGAAGTCGAAGTCGCCGATGTTCTCCGCATCGAACACGAACGGGTCGCCGAGCAGCACGCCGCCGTCCGCGCCGACCTCGAACGAGCCGAGCTTGCCCGCCTCGAACGTGTCGCCCTCGTCACCGGCGATCTCACCGGTGACCAGCGCCTGCGTGGCGAAGGCGGCGAGGTAGCCGAGGTCGGCCGGGTTCCACAGCGCGAACGCCGTCACGGTGCCGTCCTCGACGTATTCGCGCATCTGGTTCGGCGTGCCGAGGCCGGTCAGCGCGACCTTGCCCTTGAACTCCGACGTCGACAGGTAGCGCGCCGCGGCGGCGATCCCGACGGTGGTCGGCGACACGATGCCCTTCAGCTCGGGGTACGTCTGCAGCAGCGCCGCCGTGCGGTCGAACGACGTCTGGTCGTCGTCGTCGCCGTAGACGACCTGCACCAGCTCGATGTCGGGGTGGCTGGCGGCCAGCTCCTCCTCCATCAGCTCGATCCAGGCGTTCTGGTTGGTCGCGTTGGCCGAAGCCGAGAGGATCGCGATCTGTCCCGAGCCGCCGATCTGCTCCGCGATCAGGTCCACCTGCACCTGGGCGATGCCGTCGGAGGTCGCCTGGTTGATGAACAGGTCACGGCATTCGGGGTTGGTGTCCGAGTCGAAGGTGACCACCTTGACACCGGCCGACCGCGCCTCGTCGAGCGCGTCGCAGATCGCCTCTGGGTCGTTGGCCGACACGATGAGACCACCGACGCCCTGCTGCGCCGCGGTCTGGATGTAGCTGACCTGCGACGTCGGCGACGCCTCGCTGGGCCCGACCTCGTCAAACGTGCCGCCGAACTCGGCCACGGCTTCCTCGGCCCCGCCGGTCGAGGTGTCGAAGTACGGGTTGCCGAGGTTCTTCGGCAGCATCGTGATCGACACCTCGGCATCCTCACCGCCACCTCCGTCGCCGCTGCCGCCGTCACCTCCGCCGGAGCATCCTGCGGCGGCGAGCGTGACGCCCAGGGCGAGGGCGGCGGCGATTCCTGCGCGCCGCGTGCGCTTCATTGCGAACATCTGTGTTTCCTTCCGTGGTGCGAGGTTCTCGCGGGTGTGTTCAGGTAAGGGGTCTCGAGGGCGGGCTCCGGTGGATGCCGCGCCGCACGCGTGTCAGTCGGCTGGGCCGCGGGCGGCGGCACGCTCGGCGGCACGCAGCCCTCGGCGGCGCCCGACGGCGGCGGTGCGGCGTGCGTGCGCCCAGGCCAGCACGCTGGCCGAGACGACCGAGACGATCAGCAGCACGCCGGTGATGACGTTGATGATGTCGCTGGTGACCCCGGCGAGCCGCAGCGCGCTGCCGAGGGTCCCGATCAGCAGTACGCCCGCGATGACGCCGTGGAGGGCCCCGCGTCCGCCGAAGATCGACACTCCGCCCAGCAGCACCGCGGCGATGACCTGCAGTTCCATCCCCATCGCGTTGTCGCCGCGGGCGTTGGAGTACAGCAGCGTGAAATACACACCCGCGAAGCCCGAGACCGTCCCCGACATCACGAAGAGCAGGAACTTCGCCCGCCCGACGTCGATGCCGGAGAAGTGCGCGGCCTCCTTGTTCAGACCGATGGCGTAGAGCGACCGGCCGAACGGGGTGAAGTGCAGCAGCACCGCGAACGCGATCGCGAGCACGACGAACGGCACGACGATCACGGGGATCGGGGTGCCCGGGATGTTCGCCTTGGCGAGGTCGGTCCACCCCTCGGGGAAGTCGGTGACGGCGGTGGTGCCCAAGAGCCCCACGGCGATGCCTCGGAACAGCGCCAGGGTGCCGATCGTGACGGCGAGGGACGGCAGGCCGACGACGGTGACGAGGAACCCGTTGAGCGCTCCCGCCAGGGCGCCGACGACGATCGCCAGCGCCGCCGCGAGCACAAACGGCACGCCGGCCTGGGTGAGGATGCCGGTCATCACGCTGGCGAGGCCGACGACGGATGCCACCGACAGGTCGATCTCCTCGGTGATGATGATGAGCGTCATGGGCAGCGCGATCAGCAGGATCGGCGCGACGTCGCGCAGCAGGTAGGTCACCGTCAGCGGGCTGTCGAAGTTGCGCACCGTCAGCAGCGCGACGACGACCACGAGCAGCAGGATGCCGATGATCGCCGATTCCCGGGTGAGCAGCACGCGGCGCCAGGCAGGGCGCGCGTGCGGCGCGTACAGCCGCACGGGGACGGTCTCGGTCGCGGTGGTCATCGGGCCTCCTCCCGTTGGGCGACGAGTCTTCGGTGCTGGCGCACGGCGAGCACACGGTCGAGCACGATCGATCCGATGATCAGCACGCCCACGACGGCGCGCTGCCAGAAGTCGTCGATGCCGAGGATGGGCAGCGCGCGGTTGATCGTCAGCAGCAGGAAGGCTCCGATCGCCGCACCCCAGACCGTGCCGACGCCACCGGAGATGGCGACGCCGCCGATGACGGCCGCGCCGATCGCCTGCAGCTCCCACCCCGTGCCGGCGGCAGAGCTCACCGTGCCGTAACGGGCGGCGTAGAGCACGCCGGCGAGTCCCGACAGCGCCCCGGACACCACGAATGCGGTGATGATGCGGCTGCTGACCTTCAGTCCGTAGAGGTGCGCGGCCGAGGGGTCCGAGCCGATGGCGTAGAACTCGCGCCCACCCCGCCTGTTGCGCAGGTACCAGGCCGCCGCGATCAGCACGGCGACGGCGATGACGGTGAGCACCGGGATCCCGATCACCTGCTGGGTGCCGAGGCCGCGGAAGTCCCGCGGCAGGTCCGACGCGTTGATGCGGTCCGACCCCGTCCACGCGACGTTGAGGCCGCGGTAGACGTACATCGTGCCGAGGGTGATCACGAGCGCCGGCACCTTGGCCCAGGCGACGAGCACTCCGTTGATCGCACCCAGCAGTCCGCCGAGCAGGATGCCGCCGAAGAAGACCGCGACCATCGGGATGCCGGGGGTGTCGATGAAGAGCCGACCGGTCAGATAGGCGGTGAGCCCGACGATCGATCCGACCGACAGGTCGACGCTGCGCGTGATGATGACGAACGCCTGGCCCACGGCCACGAGCAGCAGCAGCGACGGAGTCAGCAGCAGGTCGCGGAAGCCGTCGCCGGAGAAGACGAACCCGGGGTTCGCCGCCGTCGCGGCCACGATGACGACGACGAGCGCCAGCGCGATGCCTGTCTCGCGGGCGCGGGCGACGCGGCGCACGACGGCCACTGCGGTGTCTCCGGCGGATGCCGCGCGGGTCACGGTGGCGCTCATGCCGCCGCCTCCGCTGCGGCATCCGATGTCGCCGCGAACATGATGGCCTCGGGTGTCGCCTCCCGGCGGGAGAACTCCCCGGTGAGGCGCCCCTCCCTCATGACGAGCACGCGGTCGGCCATCCCCAGCACCTCCGGTAGCTCGGACGAGATCATGAGGATCGCGATCCCCTGCTGCGCGAGTTCGCTGAGCAGCCGGTGCACCTCGGATTTGGTGCCGACATCGATGCCGCGGGTGGGCTCGTCGACGATCAGCACGGTCGGCTCGGTGGCGAGCCACTTGCTCAGCACCACCTTCTGCTGGTTGCCGCCCGAGAGGGTGCCGGCCTCGGTGTCCAGGGCGGCGGCCTTCACTTCGAGGCGGCTCGCCCACAGCTTGGCCGCCCGGTTCTCCGCCCCCGTCCAGATGAGGCCCCACCGGGCCAGGCGCGAACGGATGGCGAGGGTGATGTTGCGCGAGACGGTGTCGTCGAGCACGAGCCCCTGCCGCCGGCGGTCCTCCGGCACCAGCGCGATGCCGCGGGCGATCGCCACACGCGGGTTCGCCGAGGGAAGGGGGGCGCCGTGCAGCATGACCGATCCGCTCTCGTACGCGTCGACGCCGAAGACGGCGCGGGCGACCTCGCTCCTGCCTGCGCCCACGAGGCCGGCCAGGCCGACGATCTCGCCGGCGCGCAATTGGAACGAGATGTCGCGGAACACCCCGGGGCGGGTGAGCCCGCGCACGTCCAGCACGACCTCACCGACCTCGGCGGGGAGCTTGGGGTACAGGTCGGTGACGTCGCGCCCGACCATCTGGCGCACGAGCTCGTCGACCGTGGTGTCGGCGATGGCCGTGGTGTCGACGTACGAGCCGTCGCGCATGACCGTGACGGTGTCGCACAGGGCGAACACCTCGTCGAACCGGTGGGAGATGAACAGCAGCGCCCTGCCTTCATCGCGCAGGCTCCGCGCCACCGCGAAGAGCCGCTCGACCTCCACACCCGACAGCGCGGCAGTCGGCTCGTCCATGATGAGCACCCTGGCATCCAGCGAGATGGCCTTCGCGATCTCGATGATCTGCTGATCGGCGATCGACAGGCCCTCGGTGATGCGGTCGGGGTCGAGCGCGACGCCGAGCCGCGCGAAGAGCCGCTCGGTCTCGTCGCGCATCGCCTTGCGGTCGATGCGGCCGAGGCGGGTAACGGGCTGGCGGCCCATGAAGATGTTCTCGGTGACGGAGAGATCGGGGAAGAGCGTCGGCTCCTGGTAGATCACGGCGATGCCTGCCGCCTTGGACTGCGCGGTGCTGCCGAAGTCGACCGGCTCACCGTCGAGCAGCACGTCGCCCGAATCGCGCCGGTAGAGCCCGGCGATGATCTTCACCAGCGTGGACTTGCCGGCGCCGTTCTCGCCGATGAGGGCGTGGATCGAGCCGAAGTCCAGGGTGAGGCTGCCCGAGCGCAGCGCCACGACGGCGCCGAACGACTTCACCACTCGCCGGAGGACGAGAGCGTGGCGCGCCGTCGGGTCGGCTTCGGATGCCATGGCGATCCTCTCCATCGAGGTTGCGGGGTCCGGAATTCCTGAATCGATTCAGGGGAGTTCAGGCTACTGTATGAACCTCAGGGCACCGGGGTCAAGAGGCGTCGGACCGGTGACCGAATCGTGACCCCGACGACGGAGTGGGAGGACGCGATGCCGGTGAGCATCCGCGATGTGGCGCTGCGCGCGGGCGTCTCCGTGGGCACCGTCTCCAATGTCCTCAACCGTCCGGGCGAGGTGTCCGCCGAATCGGTGCACCGGGTGACCCAGGCGATCGAGGAGCTCGGGTACGTGCGCAACGACGCCGCCCGCAAGCTCCGGGCCGGGGTCAGCACGACGGTGGGATTCGTCGTGCTCGACGGGCAGAACCCGTTCTACACCGACGTCGTGAGGGGCGCCGAGGACGAGGCGGCACGCCACGGCATCGCGATCCTCTACGGCAACACCGACGAGGATCCGGCGCGGGAGAAGGTCTACCTCGACCTCTTCCAGGAGCAGCAGGTGCGCGGGCTCCTGATCGCCCCCTACGGCGACATCACCGCGCGCCTGCAGCGGCTGCGCTCCGGCGGCATCCCGGCCGTGCTCGTCGACCGCTTCAGCGCCGACGCGCGGTTCTCGTCGGTGTCGGTCGACAGCGTCGCGGGCGGCCGACTGGCCGTCGAGCACCTCATCGCGGGCGGGCGGCGGCGCATCGCTTTCGTCGGCGGGCCGTTCGACATGCGTCAGGTCAACGATCGGCTCGCCGGCGCCCGCGCGGCCTCCGACAACGCCGGGGTGCGGGTGGGTCTGGAAGTCATCCCGACGTCCGGCATGACCGTCGAGGAGGGGGTCGCCGCCGGCGCCCGGGTGCTGGCGCGGCCGCGTCGAGAGTGGCCCGACGCCCTCTTCGCGGCGAACGACCTGCTCGCGCTCGGGCTGTTGCAGTCGCTCGTGGTCGACGGGCGCGCCGTCGTGCCGGGCGACATCGCGCTGATCGGGTTCGACGACATCCCGTTCGCCGCCGCGGCGGCGGTGCCGCTGTCATCGATCCGGCAGCCCAGCCGCATCATCGGGCGTACCGCGCTGCGCGTGCTGCTCGAGGAGGCCGCCGACCCCGAGAGTGTGCCCCGGCAGACGGTGTTCCCGCCCGAGCTTGTCGTGCGGGCGTCCACGGCGGGACGCTGAGCGCCGCGCGGCCACGAATACTCACTCGACGCCGCGAGTACTCACTCGGGCACGCGAATACCCACTCGCGAGCGGCGGTCAGGCCTCGCGGGTGATCGTCACCTGCACGTGCAGATCGCTCGTCAGCGCGCCGGCGTAGACGCCGCGCAGCGGCGGGACGTCGTTGTAATCACGCCCGCGGCCGACCAGCACGTGCCGCTCGCCGATGTCGACGTTGTTGGTCGGGTCGAACCCGTGCCAGTCGCCGGCGAACCACTCCACCCACGCGTGGGACTCCCCCACCACGGCCACGCCGACCTCGGCATCGGGGTCGGGGTGCAGATATCCCGAGACGTAGCGGGCAGGGATCCCCACCGCCCGCAGCGCGCCGAGGGTGATGTGGGCCATGTCCTGGCACACCCCCGAGCGCTTCTCCCACGACTCCGCTGCGGTGGAGTGGACGCCCGTGCTCCCGTACACGTATTCGACGGCGTTGCCCACGGCCACCGCGATCGCGCGGGCGGCCTGCCCGGGGTTGTCGTGCTCCTGCACGATCGTGCGGGCCAGCTCCATCACCTCTGGGTGGGGTGCGGTGCGCGGCGTCTGCGCGAGCATCTCCACGGTCGTGATCGACCGCTGGGCCTCGACGGCGAGGTCCTCCCAGGCCATGTCGGAGTTCTCCATCGGCCGCGGACGCACCTCGACCAGCGAGCGGGCGGTGATGCCGAGAGCGGTGTGACCCGAGAGCACATCGAACGATGCGACGCGCGTGCCGAAGTAGTCGACGTACTGGTTGACGCTCGTCGACGGCTCGATGTCGAGCGACGAGCTCAGCACGAACTGGTTCTCGGTCGACACCGGCAGCATGCGGGCCTCGTTGTACGACGCCGACACCTCTCCCGGGTACGCGAATCCGGTGGTGTGCTCGATCCGCAGGCGCATCATGAGATCTCTCCGATCCAGCTGGGCTCGGCCTGCGTCGGGAAGAACCGCTGGCGGATGGCCTCGGACGCTTCGCGGGTGACCGTCTGCACCCGCTCCATGTGCTCGGGCAGCTCACCGAGGATGTCGGTGATCGGGCTGTACTCGAGGTCGTTGCGGATGCGGCCGAGCGCCCGCAGCACCGCGTTGGAGTGGCCGACGCGGTCGGCGCGGGGGTCGATCGCGCTCATGCACTCCTCGGCCCGCTGGATCGAGTAGATGATCGACCGCGGGAACAGCCGGTCCAGCAGCAGGAACTCCGCCGCGTTGCGCGAGCTCGGCATGCCGCGGTAGGTGCGCACGTACGCCTCGTACGCGCCGCACGAGCGCAGGATGGTCGTCCACGACGGTCCGGATGCCTCGGTCAGCGACCGCGTCGCGAGCATGCGGGC
>NZ_JANJFJ010000190.1:0-8491 GCF_024626565.1 Microbacterium sp. zg.Y909 | reverse complement strand
ATTCGCCGCCCTCGCCGCGCGACCTCACGCGGACGTGCTGATCCTGGGCGGCGGCATCAACGGACTTGCCACCTTCCGCGACCTGGCCATGCAGGGGGTCGACGTCGCGTTGGTGGACCGGTCGGACTACGTCAGCGGCGCCTCCGCAGCGTCGTCGCACATGATCCACGGCGGGGTGCGCTACCTCGAGAACGGCGAATTCCGCCTCGTGCACGAGGCCGTCACCGAACGCAACGCGCTCCTGCGGACCGCGCCGCACTACGTGAGACCCCTCCAGACGACCATCCCGATCTTCTCCACCTTCTCGGGGCTGCTCTCGGCGCCCTTGCGGTTCCTCCGGCACGGCTCGGGCGCCACGCGTGAGCGCGGGGCCGCGCTGATCAAGATCGGTCTGGTCATCTACGACTCGTTCTCGCGCAGCGGCGGGCGGGTCCCGCGCCACGCCTTCCGCGGGCGCAAGCGCGCCCTGCACGAGCTCCCCGATCTGAATCCGGCCGTCAAGTACACCGCGACCTACTGGGATGCCTCGGTCCACGACCCCGAGCGGCTGGCGATCGACGTGCTGCGGGATGCGCTCGCGGCCGGCGCGGGGCAGGCCCGGGCAGCGAACTACACCGCCGCGGTCGGGGTGAGCGAAGGCGGCATTCTGCTGCGCGACGCGATGAGCGGCGATGAGACCGTGTTCCGAGCCTCCGTCATCGTCAACGCGACCGGCCCCTGGGCCGACCTGACCAATGCCGGCCTGGGCGACCCGGTCCGGCGCATGGGCGGCACGAAGGGGTCGCACATCGTCGTGGACAACCCCCAGTTGCTGGCGGCGACCGGAGGCAGAGAGCTGTTCTTCGAGAACGAAGACGGCCGGATCGTGCTGATCTACCCGCTGCGCGGTCGCGTGCTCATCGGCACCACCGACCTCGAGCACGACATGCGCGAGCCCGCGGTGTGCACCGAGGCCGAGGTCGACTACTTCATCGACCTGGTGCGGCAGGTGCTTCCCGGGATCAACGTCGATCGCAACGAGATCGTCTACCGCTTCTCCGGCGTGCGGCCGCTGCCTCGTCACGACGACGTCGCCCCCGGGTTCGTGTCGCGGGATTACCGCATCGACGAGACGCAGGTGGCGGGACTTCCCGCGGTCGTGCTGACCCTCGTGGGCGGCAAGTGGACCACCTTCCGGGCTTCGGCCGAGCGGCTTGCCGACACCGTGCTCGGCCACCTCGGTGCGCCCCGGCGTCGCTCGACGAAGGGCACCGCGATCGGGGGCGGACGCGGCTTCCCGACGACGCAGCGTGCCCGCGCGCAGTGGGTGAAGGCCAACGCCGGCGACCTGCCGGTGGAGAGGGTCGACCAGCTGCTCACTCGCTACGGCACGATCGCCGCCGAGGTCATCGCCGCCGTCACCGCCGATCCCGACGACAAGCCGCTCGCGAGCGCCGCCGGCTACAGCTCAGGGGAGCTGCGCCACCTCGCCGCGACCGAGCACGTGCGTCACCTCGATGACCTCTTCATGCGCCGCACGGACCTGGCCTTCACCGGCGCGGTCACCGCGGAAGTGGCACGCGAGGCGGCCGGCGCCATCGCCACGGTGCTCGGGTGGAACCGCACCCGCGTCGGGCAGGAGATCGATCGGGCGCTGCAGGCCGTGCACGCCGCCGACCCCGCCGGGGCGTCCGACCCGCCGCACCCGGCGCGTGCGGAACCCTTCGCCGACAGTCGGGAGGCGCGATGACCGACCACGTGATCGCGATCGACCAGGGCACGACGTCCACCCGCGCCATCGTCTTCGACGACGCGGGCGCCATCGTCACCACCGCTCAGCGCGAGCACGCGCAGATCTTCCCGCGGGCGGGGTGGGTCGAGCACGACCCGATGGAGATCTGGACCAACACCGAGTGGGTGCTGTCGTCGGCGATGTCGCGCGCCGGGGTGGGCGCGGGCGACGTCGCCGCCATCGGCATCACCAACCAGCGTGAGACCGCCGTGCTCTGGGACCGGCGCACCGGCCGGCCGGTGCACAATGCCCTCGTCTGGCAGGACACCCGCACGCAGCGGCGCATCGATCAGCTGGCGGCCGAATCCGACGCCGGCAGCCAGCGGTTCGCCGAGCAGACCGGGCTGCCGCTGGCGACGTACTTCTCGGCATCCAAGATCGCCTGGATCCTCGACAACGTCCCGGGAGTGCGGGCGGCGGCGGAAGCCGGCGACGTGCTCTTCGGCACCCCCGACAGCTGGGTGATCTGGAACCTCACCGGCGGCAGCCGCGGCGGCATCCACGTCACCGACGTGACCAACGCCTCCCGCACCCTGCTGATGGATCTGCGGACCCTGGAATGGTCCGACGAGATGCTCGAGGTCTGGGGGATTCCGCGGGCGATCCTGCCCGAGATCCGCTCGTCGTCCGAGGTGGTCGGCGAGGTCACGGTGCCCGGCGTCGCGCGCGGCATCCGTATCGCCGGCATCCTGGGCGACCAGCAGGCGGCCACCTTCGGCCAGGCGGCGTTCGACGCGGGGGAGTCGAAGAACACCTACGGCACCGGCAACTTCCTGCTCGTGAACACCGGGGACGAACTCGTGCGGTCGCAACACGGCCTCATCACGACCGTCGCGTACCGCCGAGAGGGCGAGGCGGCCCGGTACGCGCTGGAGGGGTCGATCGCCGTCACCGGCTCGCTCGTGCAGTGGCTGCGCGACAATCTCGGGATCATCCAGAGCTCGGGTGAGGTCGAGACCCTCGCGGCGACGGTGGAGAACAACGGCGGCGCCTACTTCGTGCCCGCCTTCTCGGGACTGTTCGCACCCTATTGGCGGCCCGACGCTCGCGGGGCACTCGTGGGCATGACGCGCTACGTCAACCGCGCGCACATCGCGCGGGCGGCCCTGGAGTCGACCGCGTTCCAGACGCGGGACATCGTCGAGGCCGTCGCCGCCGACTCCGGCACGACCCTCGACGAGCTGCGGGTGGACGGCGGCATGACCCGCAATGACCTGCTGATGCAGTTCCAGGCCGACATCCTGGGCATCCCGGTCGTGCGGCCGCGGGTGATCGAGACCACCGCGCTCGGCGCCGCCTACGCGGCAGGGCTCGCCACCGGGGTCTGGTCTGGGCACGACGAACTGCGCGCGTACTGGCAGGAAGAGGCGCGCTTCGAGCCGCGCATGGACGAGGACGAGCGCGAGCGTCGGCACCGGATGTGGCGCAAGGCTGTGACCAAGTCCTTCGACTGGGTCGACGAAGATGCCCGCATCCTCATGGGCACCGACGAGTAGGGCGCGAACGCTACTTCAGCAGGCGTGACAGCCGGCGGTCGGCGAGGATCTTGCCGCCTGTCTGGCAGGTGGGGCAGTACTCCAGCGAGTTGTCGGCGAAGAACACCGACCGCACCTCGTCGCCGCACACCGGGCAGGTCTCGCCGCGCCTGCCGTGCACCTGCATGCCGCGGCGCTTGGCATCCTTCAGATCGGCGGGGGGCTTGCCGGATGCCGTTGCAACGGCATCCGTGATCGTCTCCCGGAGGGCTGCGTACAGGCGGTCGACCTCGGCGTCGTCGAGCCCCGCCGCGAGGGCGTAGGGCGACATGCGCGCGGCGTGGAGGATCTCGTCGGAGTAGGCGTTGCCGACCCCCGCGATCACGGACTGGTCGCGCAGGACCCCCTTGATCTGGGTGCGCCGACCGGCGAGGAGTCCCGCGAGCGTGTCGCGGTCGAAGCCCGGATCGAGCGGGTCCGGGCCGAGGCGCGCGATGCCGGGAACGTCGGCCGGCGCGCGGACGACGTAGACGGCGAGGGATTTCTTCGTGCCGGCCTCGGTGAGGTCGAAGCCCGATCCGTCGTCGAAGGCGATGCGCAGGGCGATGGGGGTGCGACCGGGCTTGATGACGGTCGCCGGAAGCCGGTCGTACCAGCGCAGCCACCCCGCCTTGGCGAGGTGGAACACGAGGTGCAGCGTGTCGCCGGTCTCGGTGCGCGCGGCGAGGTCGACGAACTTGCCGTGGCGCTCGGCGCCGGTGATCTCCGCCCCGACGAGGGCGTCGACTGGAGGGTCGTACGTCTTCAGCGCGGCGATGTTCGCGACCGTCGCGCGCGACACGCGCAGGCCGCGTGCGCGCTCGCCGAGGAAGTCGACGAGCCCTTGCACTTCTGGCATCTCGGGCATACCGGCATCCTGGCACGGACCCGGGGAGCGTGGGCGGGGGGTTGCGTCGGTGCCACCGGGCGGCCGTGGGGCGCCGGCGAGGCGCGGGGTCAGACCGCCAGGATCGGCCAGTCCACCGGCGAGCGGTCGTCGGTGGGGAGGAGCCCGGCGACCCAGCCGTCGTGACGGCCGCGGGGGTCGACGAGCTTCCGGCGCATCAGGCCCTCGTAGCGGAATCCCAGCGAGCGCGCCGTGCGGGCGGAGGGGATGTTGCCGACGATCGCCTGCCACTCGATGCGCTGCAGGCCCAGCCCGTCGGGGTCGAACGCGAAGTCGATGACGGCGCGGGCCGCCTCGCCGAGGTAGCCCTGGCCGCGCGCGGACGCCGCCATCCAGAACCCGATCTCGGCGTCGCCGCCCACATGCAGGTGCTGCAGGCCCAGCATGCCGATCCACGCGCCGTCGCTGCGGACGGCCCAGGTCAGCTCGGTCTCGGCATCCCACCACTCGGCGGCCTTGGCGATGAAGTCGACGGCGTGGCTGCGGTGGTACGGCGAGGGCAGTGTCGTCCAGCGAGCGACCTCGGGGTCCTGCGCGGCGGCTGTGACGGCGTCGGCATCCGCCTCGGTCGGGAGCGACAGCTCGAGGCGGGACGTGCGGAGGGTCACCGGTTGCATCATTCGAGCCTAACCGCGCCGCGGTGTGCCCAACGCCGCCGGCCGCACCCGGGTCAGGCGCGGCGGAGCAGCCCGACGCGGTCGTACACGGTCGACAGCGTGGCGTCCGCGGCCTCTTCGGCGCGGGCGGCGTTGGCCGCGAGCACCCGGTCGAGCTCGGCGGGGTCGTCCAGCAGCTCCAGCGCGCGGGCGCGAACCGGTCCGAACTCCTCGACGACGACCTCGGCGAGTCCCTTCTTGAAATCGCCGTACCCGCGGCCGGCGTACTCGTCCTCGATCGAGGGGATCTGCCGACCGGTGAGGGCCGCATAGATCACCAGCAGGTTCGACACCCCGGGCTTGTTCTCGCGGTCGTACCGCACCGCGCCCTCGCTGTCGGTGACGGCGCGCATGATCTTCTTCGCCGACACCTTGGGGTCATCCAGCAGCCACAGCACGCCGGCATCCGACTCGGCGGACTTCGACATCTTCGCCAGCGGGTCCTGCAGGTCGTAGATACGGGCGGTCTCTTTCTGGATCACCGGCATCGGCACCGTGAACGTCTCGCCGTAGCGGGAGTTGAAGCGCTCCGCGAGGTCGCGGGTGAGCTCGACATGCTGCCTTTGGTCGTCTCCCACCGGCACGATGTCGGTCTGGTAGAGCAGGATGTCCGCGGCCATGAGGATCGGATAGGTGAACAGGCCGACCGTCGTGCCGTCGGTGCCATGACGCTGCGACTTGTCCTTGAACTGCGTCATGCGGCCGGCCTCACCGAACCCGGTGATGGTCGAGAGGATCCAGGCCAGCTCCGCGTGGGCGCGCACGTGCGACTGCACGTACAGCGTCGACCGCGACGGCTCGATGCCGGCGGCGATGTACTGCGCCGCCGTGCGACGGGTCTTCTCGCGCAGCTCGGCGGGGTCGTTCGGCTGGGTGAGCGCGTGCAGGTCCACCACCGAGAAGTACGCCTCGTACGCCTCTTGCAGGTCACGCCACTGCAGCAGCGCCCCGATGTAGTTGCCGATCTGGAGCGAATCGGCCGAGGGCTGCATTCCGGAGTAGAGACGGGGCTTGGTCACCCCTCCAGTCTAGAGAGCGGATGCCGAGGCCCTCACCGAGCCCGCGTCAGACCCCGACGGTGTAGTCAGCGATGACGGGCGCGTGGTCGCTCCACCGTGTGTCCCACGAGGGCGCCCGCACCACGCGGTAGTCCACCACCCGGTCCGCCAGCGCGGGGGAGGCCAGGTGGTAGTCGATGCGCCACCCGGTGTCGGTGTCGAACGCCTTGCCGCGGTTGGACCACCATGTGTACGGCCCGTCCACCTCGCCGTGGAAGGTGCGCCCCACGTCGACCCAGCCGAGCCCGGTGCCCGTCGATCCGTCGACGCCGGTGATCTGGGCGCCGACGGCGCCGGTGAACCGGTCGAAGTACGCCCGCTCGCGGGGGAGGAACCCGGCCTTCTTGACGTTGCCCTTCCAGTTGCGGATGTCGAGCTCGCGGTGCCCGACGTTGAGATCACCGGTGATCACGGCCAGCGCACCGTCGGCGGCGAGGTGCGGCATGCGGGCCTCCATGGCGTCGAGGAACGCGTACTTCGCCACCTGTTTGTCGGTGTCGGCCTGGCCGGTGAAGACGTAGGCGCTGACGACGGTGACCTGCTCGCCGTCGACGTCGATGTCGGCTTCGACCCAGCGACCCTTGGTGTCGAGGGTCTCGTCAGCGCCGAGGTCGGTGCGCCATACTTCCAGCGGCTCGCGGGCGGCGATGGCGACGCCCGCGCGGCCCTTCGCCAGCGCCTCGTCGTTGACGACGTGCCAGCCCGGCAGAGCGGCGGCGAGGTCGGATGCTTCGGCCCGCACCTCCTGCAGGGTGAGGATGTCGACACCGGCTTCCTCGAGCCAGGGCGTCATGCCCTTTCGGACGGCGGCGCGGATGCCGTTGACGTTGACGGAGGCGATGCGAAGTGTTCGTGGCACGACGAAAAGCCTAACCAGCGGCGCCGACACCCGACGCCGCGGCGAACCAGCGGAGCGCCGGCCCTCAGTCCAGCAGCCCGCCGGGGACGGGGCCGTCGGCCCGTGGCAGCGCCGCCTGCGCGCGAGCGAGCTCTTCCTTCGCCGCGCGCACGTCGCGGGCGGCTCGGCGGGCTCGGTACCAGGGCGCGCGCCGGCGCCGTTCCCGTGCCTCGCGCAGGTGCACCTCCGCGGCGATCACGAGCGCGCGCGCTTCGACGGCGCGGCGCTGCGCATCGCTGACCGGGGCGAGGGGGATGTCGTGGTCGGCGGCTGCGACCGCGATCCACGACGCCGCGACGAGGATGACGATGGCGACGAGGCGGAACCACACCAGGAACGCGATGAAGACCGAGAACGTCGCCAGCAGCGGATTGGCCGGGGTGTAGACCAGCAGCAGCCCGGCTCCCAGTTGCAGCACGCCGATCGCCGCCCCGCCGAGCAGCGCGCCCGGCCAGATGGTGGGCCACGGCACCGAGGCCCCGGCGAGAAAACGGAACAGCAGCGCCAGCGCGGTGGAGTTGATCGCGAAGGCCACCACGATCGACCCCACCCGGCTGACCACCGACACCCAGGTGGCGGCGTCTTCCCACCCGAACAGGTCGAACAGCAGATTGACCGCGCCCGAGGCCATCGCCCCGAGCCCCGCGCCGAGCACGAGCGCGACGCCGAACATGGCCGCGGCGACGAAGTCGCGTGCCTTCAGCACCAGGTAGCTGCGCGAATCGTACGGCAGGCCGAAGATGTCGCGCACGGCACGGCGGGTATAGGTGACGAAGCCGATGGCGGTCCAGATCGCGACCAGGACCGCCACGGAACCGGTGACCGCCAGCGCGCCCGTGCTGGAACGGGCGACCTGGGTGACATCCTCGGGCGACACCAGGCCGCCGGTGGAGATGAGGTCGGGAATGTAGAGGTTCACCAGCGCGATGAGGGCGTCGATGGCCTGCGTGCTGCCGCCGAGCCACAGCCCCACGATCGCGAACGCGAAGTACAGCACCGCGAACATCGCGAACAGCGACTGGTAGCTGATGCTGGCGGCCAGCAGGAACCCGTTGTGCCGCAGGAAGTGCCGCCAGACCCGCACCGGGAAGGCCTTCAGGGTGCGCCGGCGCAGCGCCGACGCGCGCTCGATCGGCTCGTCCAGGCGTTCGCGCAGCACCGAGTCGTCCCAGCGGGCGCGCCACGATTCATCCCGCACGTCGTCGGGCGTGCCGTTGCGGCCGGAGTCGCTCACGCGCCCAGCGTAAGCGAGGGCGGATGCCGCAGGTCGCAGCATCCGCCCTCGGTGACGTGTGTCCTACTTGCGCAGGATCGCCTGCTTGACCTCGGCGATGGCCTTGGTCACCTCGATGCCGCGGGGGCACGCCTCGGTGCAGTTGAAGGTGGTGCGGCAGCGCCACACGCCCTCCTTGTCGTTGAGGATGTCCAGGCGGGCGTCGCCGGCGTCGTCGCGCGAGTCGAAGATGAACCGGTGCGCGTTGACGATGGCGGCGGGCCCGAAGTACTGCCCGTCGGTCCAGAACACCGGGCACGACGATGTGCAGGCCGCGCACAGGATGCACTTGGTCGTGTCGTCGAAGATCTCGCGGTTCGCGATCGTCTGGATGCGCTCCTTGCCCGGCTCCGGCTTGGAGGTGGAGATGAGGAAGGGCTGCACCTCGCGGTACGACGCGAAGAACGGCTCCAT
>NZ_JANJFJ010000189.1:0-8519 GCF_024626565.1 Microbacterium sp. zg.Y909 | reverse complement strand
AAGTGCAACGAGGAGGTCACCACCTGGATGCGGCGCCGGCGCCTGGACGAGCCGGCTTTCCTGCTGCGGTGGCGCCAGATCGTGCTGGCCCTCGCCGCCGAGACCGCGCCCGCTCCCCCGCCCACCGCCTCCGCCTCACCCGTCGCGGATGACGGTTTCCCGCCGGTGGAAGGCGCTATCCGCGACAGGTGAGCAACCCCGGGCAGGGACAATGGAGGCATGACCCGCTCCGCCGTCACCGCCTTCGCCCTCGACGTCGTGCTCGTCACGCTCTTCGCCGCCATAGGCCGGGCGAGCCACGACTCCGCGCCCTTCGGACTCGGCCTGGTGACCACCGCGTGGCCGTTCCTGGCCGCGCTCGTGGTCGGCTGGGTGGTGACGCTCGCCTGGCGCCGACCGGCCGCGCCGGTGCGCACCGGCCTCGGCGTCTGGGCGATCACGGTCGCCGGTGGCATGGTGCTGCGCGCCGTGACCGGCCAGGGCACGGCGCTCCCCTTCATCATCGTGGCGACGCTCACGCTGCTGCTGCTCCTCGTGGGCTGGCGCGTGGTCGCGACCCTCATGCAGGCGCGGCGGCGCGCCCAGGACGGTCGGTCGTCCCACCCGGCCCCTTCCGCGCCCCACGCGGGACGTTCCTGACGACCCAAACCGGTACGCCCGCCGCCGCCGCGCCCTCACGCTCCCCGGCCCCCACGCTTCGGTGGACGCGAGGGCCCCGTTCCCAGGCGCTTGAACGGCCGTTCGCGACGACCGGGCGGGACCGGAATGGATGCCGCGTGGCATCGGTTGCACTCGATATGCAACGCTTCGGAACGCTCTCGTTCGGCCACTATGGACCCCTCGGCGGAGGGCGGGAGCTGACCGCCGGCGACTCGATATGCCAGGCCATCGACCTCGCGCAGGGCATGGACGACCTCGGGGTAAATGGCACGTACTTCCGCGTCCACCACTTCGCGCGCCAGCAGGCCTCGCCCATGCCACTGCTCTCGGCGATCGCCGCGACGACCAAGAACATCGAGGTCGGCACCGGCGTCATCGACATGCGGTACGAGAACCCGCTGCACCTCGCCGAAGAGGCCGCCGCGGTCGACCTGATCAGCGACGGCCGGCTCGCCCTCGGCGTCAGCCGCGGCTCACCCGAGACCGTCGTGCGCGGCTACGAGGCATTCGGCTACACCGGTTCCACAGACCCGCGCGGCGCCGACATCGCCCGCAGCCACTTCGACCTGTTCCTGCGGGCCATCGACGGCGAGGGACTGGCCGAGCGCGACCCGCAGAGCCCGTTCGGCGGGGGCACCGGCATGCAGAGGGTGGAGCCGTACTCCCCCGGCCTGCGCTCCCGCGTCTGGTGGGGCGCCGGAAACCGCGACAGCGCCGCCTGGGCGGGAACGATGGGGGTGAACCTCATGTCCTCGACCCTCCTCACCGAGGACCGGGGCGTGCCCTTCGACGTGCTGCAGGCCGAGCAGATCGACGCCTTCCGCGCCGCGTGGCGCGAGGCCGGTCACCCCGGCGAGCCGCGGGTGTCGGTGAGCCGCTCGATCTTCCCGATCACCACGGCCGAGGACGAGCTGTACTTCGGCCATGCGTCCGAGGGCGAGGGCGTCGGGTACATCGACGGCATCCGCTCGACGTTCGGCAAGACCTACGCGGCATCCCCCGATGCGCTCGTCGAGCAGCTGAAGCAGGATGCCGCGATCGCCAGTGCCGACACCCTCATGCTCACGATTCCGAGCCAGCTGGGCGTTGCGTTCAACCTGCGCATCATCGAGTCGTTCGCGAAGCACGTCGCACCGGCGCTGGGATGGAAGCCGAGCACGGAAGATCGAGTCGACGCGCACGCGCTCTGACGCCCCTCGATAGGGTCGAACGCATGCCGAGCGACCCCGAGCCCACCGACGAGGGCTGGGTGTACGTCCCGACGTCCGCTCTCCCGGACACGCACAGCTATACCGACCTCGGGAACGTCACCGTCGACGGTGAGACGTTCGCCGCGCGCAGGCGCGATGGCGGTTCGACTCACTTGGATTCGATTCACTACGACTGGATCTCTGGCCCCAACGATGGCTACGGGTTCAGCACGGTCGGCATCTCCGGACAGATCAGTCGGGAACAGCAGGTTGCGGACATTCGCGACTTCCTCGCGGGAATCGACCCTGCAACCGGATACCTCTCGTACCCCTAGGACGGCATGAGCGAGAACCGAGTGCTGATCGACCGCGGCAGTGTGCAGATATCCGTCGTGGATCGTGGTGGAGACGGCGCGCTGCTCGTGCTTCTCCATGGATTGGCGGGAAGCGCGCGCGAACTGCTGGCTACGGCCGACGCATTGACCGATGCATTCCGCGTCGTCCTCGTCGATCAGCGAGGGCACGGACAGAGCTCCAGAAGACCGGAGGACCTCTCTCGCCAGGCCTTCGTCGACGACATCGTGGAAGTCATCACGCAGTTGTCTCCCGGTCGACCCGCGACGCTGGTGGGTCAGTCGATGGGCGCGCACACCGCCTTCCTCACGGCCGCGGCCAGGCCGGATCTCGTAGAGCGGCTCGTCATGCTGGAGGGGCATGCCTTCGGCACGGACGAGCCTGATGAGGCGGCGCACCTCCGCGCGTTCTTCGGATCGTGGCCCGCAGTCTTCGCCAGCGCCGACGACGCTCGTGCGTTCCTCGGCGAATCCGCCTTGGCCCAAGCGTGGATCGCCGATCTTGAGCCGACACCGGATGGCTTGCGACGGCGCTTCGATGCGGACGTGATGGAGCGCACCATAGCGGCGGTCCACAAGCCGCGCTGGACGGAGTGGCAAGAGCTGACCGTTCCGACGCTCGCGGTCTTCGCGGAGAACGGCCTGTTCAGCGCGGAACAGAAGGCGGAATTGATCGCGCGTCGCCCTCACACGATGCGCGCCGACATCCCGGGCGCGACCCATGACGCACACCTGGATGCATTCGACAGCTGGATCGAGGTCCTGCGGGCCTTCCTCCTCGAGCACGGATCGGGAGAAACTACGCTGGCTCGGTGAGCATCACCTTCACCCGCATCGACCCCGCAGCCGAGCGGGAGGCGCTCGTCGCCTTCCTCACGGGCAACCGCTTCCCGCACCACGTGGCGGCGCAGCCCACCCGCGCAGAGGTCGAGTCATGGGTCGACGACGGCCGGTTCCGCGACGAGGACAACGACTCCTTCTGGATCGATCATGCCGAACACGACCGCGTCGGATTCTTCCGCTTCGAGGACCTCAGCGAGGACGCCCCGCTGTTCGACCTGCGCCTCGACGCCGCGTGGCGGGGGCGGGGACTGGCCGCGCCGATCCTGCAGGCGGCGACCGAGCGCGTCTTCACCACCATGCCGGAGGTGACCCGCTTCGAGGGACAGACCCGCGAGGACAACGCAGCGATGCGCCGCACGTTCCGCCGCTGCGGCTGGGTGCAGGAGGCCTACTACCGCGAGGCCTGGCCGGTTCGCGATGGCTCCCCCCTGGCCTCGGTGGCCTACAGCGTGCTGCGCCGCGACTGGGAGACCGGCACCACCACGCCGGTGGTCTGGGACGCGCAGGGCTAGCCCGCGGGAAAACGACGCGAGCCGTCGGAATTCCTGCTGAGCGTCGACGACCGCGTCTCAGCGGGCCGGATTCGCGCCGAGAGCGGGAATTCCGACGGCGCGGCCGCGGATCACCGCGGATACACGAGCCGGAACCGCTCGCACAGCACCGGCATGTCCGGCTCGTACCCGCGTGGGTTCTCGGAGTGCTCGCGCCAGAACCGCTCGTGCACCGCGCGCCAGTCCGCCAGCGTGCGGTCGCCCTCGCCCTCGGCGTGCGCGTGCTCGGCATCCACCTCGTCGAAGGGGACGACCCGCAGGTCGGTGGTCTCGATGACTGCGCGCGGCGCTCCGGCGCCGTCGAGGATGACGCTGAGGTCTCCGACCTGCGGCATCCGGTCGCCCGTCGCCTCGTAATCCCAGAGCGACGATGCAGTACCCGTCTTGACCCCGGCGAGCACGAGGGCCAGCAGCCCGTCGGCGTGCTCCGGGGTCGCCCCGAACGCCCACGCCTCGGCGGGTTCATCGGGAAGATGCGGCATCTCGGCGCGGCGGAGGCTCCAGAAGTCGGCGACGGAAAGAGGTTCGGTCATGCCCTCAATTCTGGATCAGCGGCGCACGATCAGCGCGCCGGGCTGGATGGTGGCGAGGATGTCCGTGGTCTCGCCGACCTCTTCGCCATCGATCTCGAACGGCAGCGGGCGTGGCAGCGTGACCCGCACCGAGACGGCCTGACGGTGACGCGTGGTGGCGGTGTCGACCGCGCTGTCGTCGCGGGTGACGGCGCGACGGATGCCGTTGTCCCAGACCACGGATTTCAGCGCGTCCAGCCACTGCAGGCCCTCGGGGCCTTCGCCACCGACGAGCACCACGTCGAGCAGCCCGTCGTCGGGCTCGGCGTCGGGCAGGATGCGCAGACCACCCTGCACGGTGCCGCAGTTGCCGATGAGGATGGTGTGCGCCGGCTCGGTCGCCGGCGGGTCGGCGTCGAACACCACGGTCGTCTCGACGACGTCGGTGGCCGCCATCGCCCGACCCAGCGCTCCGACGTAGGCCAGCCAGCCGGCCTTCTCCTTCGCCTCTTCATCGGTCTCGGCGAGCATCTGCGCATCGATGCCGAAGCCGGCCATCACGAGAAAGATGAACTCCTCGCCCCGGTCGTGCAGGTTGATCCGACCGATGTCCAGCGGCGAGTCGTCGCCGTCGATCGCGCGAGCCAGCGCGCGGCGAATGTCGCCGAGCGTGATGCCGAGATTGCGGGCGAGCAGGTTGCCGGTGCCCTGCGGCACGATGCCCAGCGGCACGTCAGTCCCCGCCAGCGCCGCAGCCACATCGCGCAGCGTGCCGTCGCCGCCGACGGCGACGACCGACTCGCAGCCGTCGGACAGCGCCTGCCGTGTCACGCCCTCACCGGCATCCTCGACCGTCGTCTCGTACCACTGCACCTCGACGGGCTGCTCACGTGTGGCGAGTGCACGCTCGAGAGCGGAACGCTCCACACGGGTGGGATTGAAGACGATGCCGATCATCCCCCCACTCTGGCTGACGGCGGGTGCGGCCGCCAGCACGACGCGGGGGGCTTGACACACGGCGACGGGCCTGCCGCACCCCCGGCAAAAGGTCGGGTGGCGCTGTGGTCTGGCCACCGTGAATAATAGGGGTGTGACCACACGCCCCGCCGGCTACAGCGCCATCTCCAGCTACTCCCGCGTGGAGATCCTCCACCTCATCCAGGAGCGGCCGCAGCGCACCGTCGCGGAGCTGGTGGAGGCGACCAAACTGCACGCCAACACGGTGCGCGAGCACCTGCAGCGACTCATCGACGACGGGTACATCGTTTCCGAGATCGAGCACCGCACCACCCGTGGGCGGCCCCGGGTGCTCTACAGCGCGGCAGACGGCGGCCAGTCCTTCAGCCCGGTGCAGCAGCGCAAGGTGCGCGAAGCCGCACAGCGCGGCGACCTCATGCGCCGGGTGCTCCCCAGCGAACTGCCGCCGGAGCTGACCACGGAGGCGCTGCACCAGGTCGACGCTCTGGTGGAGAACCTCGTCGACGCCGGCTTCGACCCCATCGTCGACGAATCCGAGCTGACCATCGACCTCAGCCCGTGCGCACACGCGGAGGTGCAGGCCGGACACCGTCAGGTGCTGTGCTCCGTGCACCTGGGGCTCATGCAGGGCGTGATCGCCCAGGCGGGCGGCCCGCTCACGGTCGACGGCATGCGTTCGTCGTGCGATCCGCGCGAGTGCATCGTGCAGCTTTCCGCCCGGGGCTGAGCCCCGACCCACGCCACCCCCATCTCGCGCCCAGGCGAGGCGGTTTCGCGCGCCCAGATTCCGACTGAGAACCTGCCGAGGCGCCGGTTTTTTTGCCGAACCTGAGGTATTCTCATACCAGGCCTGCGTGGTCTGACCACAGCAGGGGCTTATTCACGGCTCCATGCCGGGAAAGGTGAGCATCGGCTCACTACCTTCAGCGATAAGAAAACCCCCTTCTGAGGAAGGATCCCGATGGATCTGCTCGACCCGCTGCTGCTTGCCCGCTGGCAGTTCGGACTCACGACGCTCTACCACTACCTCTTCGTCCCACTCACCCTGGGCCTGGTTCTGGTCGTGGCGATCTTCCAGACCGTCTGGCACCGCACCGCGAACGTGGCGTGGCTGCACCTGACGCGACTGTTCGGCAAGATCTTCCTGATCAACTTCGCCATGGGCGTCGTCACCGGCATCGTGCAGGAGTTCCAGTTCGGCATGAACTGGTCGGCCTACTCGCGTTTCGTCGGCGACGTCTTCGGCGCCCCGCTCGCCTTCGAGGGCCTCATGGCCTTCTTCTTCGAAGCGACCTTCATCGGCGTGTGGATCTTCGGGTGGAACAAGCTGCCCAAGGGGCTGCACTTGGCATCGATCTGGGCGGTCGTCTTCGGCTCCACCCTGTCGGGGTACTTCATCCTGGCCGCCAACGCGTTCATGCAGAACCCGGTCGGCTACGAGATGGCCGCCGACGGCGGCCGGGCCGAGCTGGTCGACATCGGCGCGGTGCTGACCAACCCCGTCGTGCTCGCCGCCTTCCCGCACACCATCTTCTCGGCGTGGATGTTCGCCGCCGCGGTCGTCATCGCCGTAAGCGCCTGGCACCTGTCCCGCGCGCAGCACATCGAGACGATGCGCCGCTCGCTGCGGTTCGGCATGTGGTTCATGATCGTCTCGTTCGCCGGTGTCGCCATCTCGGGCGACCAGCTGAGCCTGGTGATGGTGGCAACGCAGCCGATGAAGATGGCCGCCGCCGAAGCCATCTGGAATACGGCATGCGGGGCGGACGCCTCGTTCTCGCTGTTCTCCATCGGCACACCGGACGGCTCGGAGGAGATCTGGTCGCTGCGCATCCCCTACTTGCTGTCCCTGCTGTCCACGCACTCGTTCGACGGCTGCGTCGAGGGCCTCAACGACCTGCAGGCGCTGTACACCGAGCAGTTCGGCGCCGGCATCGACTACATGCCCATCGTCTGGGTCACCTACTGGTCCTTCCGCTGGATGATCGCCCTGGGCGGCGTCGCCACTCTGATCTCGGTCGCGGGTCTCTGGGTCACCCGCAAGAAGGCCACGCGCCCCGTCAAGAGCTGGATGTGGAAGGTCGCGATCTGGTCGGCCCCGCTGCCGCTGCTGGGCAGCCTCGTCGGCTGGGTGTTCACCGAGATGGGGCGCCAGCCCTGGATCGTCTTCAGTCTCATGCTCACCGAGGACGGCGTATCGCCGAACGTCCCCGGCTGGACGGTGCTGATCTCGCTCGTCGCGTTCACCCTGATCTACGCCGCGCTGGCGGTGGTGGAGTTCGGGCTGATCCTCAAGGCAGCACAGAAGGGCCCGGACCCGCTTCCGGACCCCGATGCCGAGGACGCCGGGCCCACCTCCCTCGAAGACACCCCGACGACGGTCTACTAGGAGCACGTCATGGATCTCGCGTACATCTGGTTCTTCATCGTCGGAGTGCTGTTCGTCGGCTACTTCGTGCTCGACGGCTTCGACTTCGGCGTGGGCATGTCCCTCCCCTTCCTCGGAAAGGACGACGTCTCGCGCCGCCAGGTCATCAACACCATCGGGCCGGTCTGGGACCTCAACGAGACCTGGGTCATCGTCGCCGGCGCCTGCCTGTTCGCCGCTTTCCCGGAGTGGTACGCCACTCTGTTCAGCGGCTTCTATCTGGCGCTGCTGCTGATCCTGCTCGCCCTCATCGCCCGTGGCGTGTCGTTCGAGTACCGTCACCAGCGCGACAGCGTGCGCTGGCGCCGCAACTTCGACCGCATGATCGTCATCGGCTCGGCCGTGCCGGCGTTCCTCTGGGGTGTCGCGGTGGCCAACATCGTGCAGGGCGTGCCGCTGGACGCAGACCACGAGTTCGTCGGCTCGCTCCTGACGCTTCTGAACCCGTACGGCCTGCTCGGCGGACTCACCACGCTGCTGCTGTTCTTCACCCACGGCCTGTACTTCGTCGCGCTGAAGACCGACGGCAAGGTGCGCAGCGACGCCCGTGCGCTCGCGGCCAAGTCCGGCATCCTCACGGTCGTCGTTGCCGCGGTGTTCCTGGTGTGGACCATCATGCAGGCCGTGGCGAACGACGCTCCGCTGCTGATGCTCTCGCTCGCCTGTGCCGTCATCGCGGCGCTGCTGCTGATCGGCTCGATCGCCGCGAACCGACGCAACAGCGAGGGCTGGGCATTCGGCTTCGGCGCCGGCACCGTGATGTTCGCCGTGCTGACGCTGTGGCTCGCGCTCTTCCCCAACGTCATGCCGTCGACGATCGACCCGGCGTTCAACCTGACGATCGAGAACGCTTCGAGCACGGACTACACGCTCACGATCATGACGTGGGCCGCGGTCATCTTCCTGCCGCTGGTGCTGCTGTACCAGGGCTGGACCTACTGGGTGTTCCGCAAGCGGATCACCCGCTCCGAGATCGAGAAGGCTGCCACAGCAGTCCACTGAAC